>NZ_CCBH010000147.1:0-66747 GCF_001368935.1 Novosphingobium sp. KN65.2 | reverse complement strand
TCCTAAAGCGGGACGCTAAAATCCTGCAGATACAATCGCAATCAGGTGCCTCGCCCGGCTTCTCGCCATGGCACCGGATGCAGCGATGCCCGCATCAATTCCAGAAATGCCGTCGCTCGTCGGGACCTGCCATGCCGGGCCCCAAGCAGTGCCACGACATCTGCATCGGGGCACTGCCAATCGGGCAGGATACGCACCAGCCGTCCCGCCGCAATATCACCTGCAAGGTCCCACTCGGACCGGACAATAACGCCCAGTCCAGCCAACGCCCAGTTGCGCATGACGGCACCGTCGTTCGTTGCCATGACGGGCTTGATGCGAACCGTCGCCGGATCGCATTTCGCCTTTGTAAAGCGCCAGAGCGTGACGTCCTCGTTGTTCTCTCGCAGGGCCAGGCAACGATGCTGCTGCAAGTCGTCCGGCTCGATGATGGGAGGATGCTCCGCGATATAGCAAGGCGACGCGCAGGCGATGCGGTGATTGGGAGCCAAGGTCGTGACAATTCGGCCAACCGTATTCAATGCGCCGATGTGAATGACCAGATCCCAGCTGTCCGACGATAGAGTCGCCGGATGGTCAGACAGTTCCAGGGTCACGGTGGCTTCAGGATGCAGCCGGGCGAATTCACCGACTACGGGTGCAACGTAGTCCCGGCCGAAACCATAGGGCGCCGCAATCCGCAGCTTTCCCCGGACGGATGTGGATCTTCTCTCCAGTCGATCGTCCAGCCGCTCGATCGCATCGATAATGGCGGCGCCTTCGGCAGCAACAAGCTCGCCCTCGTCCGTCAGGACAAGTCCCCGCATGGATCTAACGATCAACCGCACGCCGATACGCTGTTCGATTGCCTTGAGCCTCTGGGTGACCGCCGGCGGCGAGACGTTCAGCTGGCGCGCCGCATCTGCCAGAGATGCAGACGCTGTGATGGTTCCGAAGAAGAGGAGGTCATCACTCGATAGCATTAATTTCAACCTTAATTGAATATGACAATATAATTAATTGAATGATGCGATGCGATCAATAGACTGATCGGCCTGAAACCACATCTGGACGCAAAGCGGAGCCCATCTTGCTGGAAGCATCACCCCAAGTCGGAGCCGACAGCTCCGGCCACACCCTGAAGGATGTCGGCACACCCTGCCTCATCCTCGATCTTGACCGAATGGATCGCAACGTTGCACGCCTTCGCTCACGCTTGGACACTCTGGGCGTCGCATTGCGCCCCCATCTGAAAACGACCAAGTCGGTCGACGCCGCAAGGCGTGTCATGACCACTGCAGCCGGTCCGGCGACGGTTTCGACCTTGAAGGAAGCGGAGCGTTTTGCCGCAGCCGGGGTTACCGACCTCACTTATGCGGTGGGCATTTCTCCCGACAAGATCGAGCGGGTCCTTGCCCTTCGCGCAAAAGGCGTCGATCTCGCGGTAACGCTGGACACGGTCGAACAGGCGCGCGCAGTTGCCGAGGCGTCGCGGCTGGCCGGTGACGCAATCCCTGCACTGATCGAGATTGACTGCGACGGGCACCGGTCTGGCGTCCTGCCCGGTGATGCAGCCCACCTCATCGCAATTGCGCGAGCACTGGAAGACGGTGCCAACCTGCGCGGCGTACTGACGCATGCCGGCGCCAGCTATGACGCCCGCGGCGACGACGCGCTTCGCGCCTGCGCTGAAGGTGAGCGTGCCGCCGCCGTTCAGGCCGCCACGATCTTGCGCGAAGCCGGCTTCGCATGCCCCGTCGTCAGCGTCGGCTCCACACCGACGGCCCACTTCGCACAGAACCTCGACGGCGTGACGGAAGTACGCGCCGGTGTGTTCGTTTTCTTCGATCTCGTCATGGCCGGCATCGGCGTCTGCAAGATTGACGACATTGCCGTCTCAGTGCTTGCGACAGTGATCGGTCACCAGCCCGAAAAGGGCTGGATCCTCGTCGATGCGGGCTGGATGGCCATGTCGCGTGACCGTGGAACCGCCAAGCAAGCGGTTGATCAGGGCTATGGCCTGGTCTGCGACATCGACGGCCAACCTTTGGGCGATCTGATCCTTGCCGACGCAAACCAGGAACACGGAATTCTCAAGGTGCGTCCCGGTTCGGCTTCACCCTTGCCCGACCTGCCGATCGGCACGCGCGTGCGAATTCTTCCCAACCACGCCTGTGCAACCGGTGCACAACATGACAGCTACCATGTCGTAAGGGGCAATGACGACAGGATCGAGGCCGTCTGGCCCCGCTTCGGAGGATGGTAATGCAGACAGTCGACGCAAGCAGCGCAGTTCCCAAGCCAATATCGACGGCCAATGCTCCCGCCGCCGGGGGACACTATTCACAAGGGGTGATCCACGCTGGGCAGGTCTACGTATCTGGCCAGTTGCCGATCGAGCCCAATGGTACGCATCGCCCGGACGCGGATTTCGACGAGCAGGCACGGCTTGCGATCCGCAACATGCTCGCCGTTGTCCAAGCGGCGGGCAGTTCGATCGAGAATCTGGTCAAGGTAACGGTCTATCTGGTGGGCGTTGAAAACTGGCCTCGTTTCAATTCGATCTACGCTGAACTCCTGGGCGATACCCGCCCCGCCCGTTCTGTGGTGCCAGTCCCGGAACTCCACTATGGCTATCTCGTCGAAATCGACGCAGTTGCAGCAATCGGTGACTGATTTTCTGCCCTTATAACGATGGTTTGAATAGGCCGCTCCAAGCACCTCTCGCACTCGTTCAGCACGGGTGCCCAGTCACGTTCGATGACCGAGAGGCAGCTTGGACCGGGGCATCTGTCATGGCAGGGCTGGGCTGCGCAGACGATGCCTTGCCCGAGCTTCATTGGCGCTTGAGCGGTCAGAAGAAACCCTCAGGATTGCCAGGCAAGGCGCAGCACTTTTCTTTTGTGCGATACAACCCTGGCGAAGCATGCTAGGAGTCCCGTCATCGCAGTTGATTTCCTTAAGCGCCTGCGACTGAGAGACATCTTGGGCTCCCGCTTGTGACGAGGAGTCCGACCTGAGCACAAAATCAATCCAAACCAGTCTGTTAGCGAAGACCCGAACTTGAGGTCGAACCGCAAGACGACATCGCGCCTCTCGCAAGCCGCAGCGCGTCGGCAAGGCGAAGTAACCCAGTTCGCTATCACGGTGTTAGGGCGCGAGGCTGCGATCGAGTTCATGAACGCGAACAATGCCATGCTCGGTGCGCGCCCCATCGACCTTGTCGTCGCGAGTGACGCTGGTCGCGCGCTTGTCGAAGGCGCTCTTTCCGAAACCAGTTCCCGAGACGCTGCTCCCGAACGGGAATAGCGCTCGCCACCCCATGCAGGCCAGCCTGCAATCTGGCGACCCGAAGGGAAGCACCGCGGTTTTCGTGATGCCGACCTCGACTTCAAGGCCTCCGTCCCCAAGTTGGACGGAGGTCCTTTTTGCATGACCACATGCACGCCCTGCCGAGCAGGAGCCACAACCTGCACCGCACAGCCACAATTTCAGGACCTGCGGACCGACGCTGTCGTCCGACTGCGATCAGATCGCCAGTCTCCCCTGCGGGCACGAAGCAAGATCCAAACGCGCCAGCCCTTGATATGCCTGGCTTGTGATATGCTGAGCCTGGCGGTCGCTATTGGGCCGCTTCGCTGGGCGGCACCGGGGTCATCGGCGTGTCGGGCAGATCGACCGGAACGCCTGTTGCATCCGCATCCTGAACGATCAACTGCCCACCGCTTTCGTCCTTGACGTCCGCCTTGTACTCGGTGGGTTCCTTCGAACATGCGGCGATGGCAAGCAATGCGCCCGTGGCCAGCAATACCTTCGCTGCAAACGGGGATCTCACGTTATTCATGGCTCGTCTCCCTTTTCGGCCATGGTATCGCGCCGGTGATCATCGATACAAGTACATTGTTCTTATGCTCGCACCCGCAGCATTCACAAGGCCGGCGTCTGGCGACAGGCCTGCATCTGACGATCTTGCGTCTGATTGATGACAGGCAGAGTCGTTAGGGCAAAGAAAAACCCGGCCAGATCGACCGGGTTGAAAAGTTTGGGAGAGGATGCCTGAAAGGCCCGTCCTTTTTGTGCGTCGCAGCATTATTACGCAAGTGCGAAAAGCAACAGGCATGTTGCATTTCCTGCAACCGGCTACCCGCCGGGATTGCCCAAGCCGCCATTCCGGATCGGGCTCGATAGCCCTTCGCCCCAGCCTAGGCAGCCGCGGTCAGGCTGGCGGAGCTGGAAAAACGCTGGCGATATTCACCCGGGGTCAGGCCGACGATACGATTGAAGACGCGACGGAAAGCGGCGGCATCCTCATACCCCACCGACCAGGCAATCTGGTCGATAGAGCGTTTGGTGAACTCAAGCATTTCGCGCGCCTTGCCCACCCTGAGGTGCTGCACATACTCGATCGGACGCATACCCGTTGCGGCCTTGAAGCGACGCTGGAACGTCCTTTCTTCCAGATTAGCCATATCCGCCATGACGGAAGCTGCAACTGGCCGTCCCGACTTGCCCTGAAGCCAGTGCTGGACTTTCAGGATGGCCTCGTCGCCGTGAGTCAGGCGCGGCGCGAAATTGCTGTAGTAGCGCTGTTCACGGCCTGATGGATCGATCAGCCAGAACTTGCCGGTCTCCATCATGACGGTCGGGCCGAGCAGGCGATCAATCAGTCTCAGCCCCAGGTCGGTCCATGCCATCAGGCCGCCAGCGGTGATGATGTCACCGTCTTCGACGACGATCTTGTCCTCGGTGACCAGAATATCCGGAAAACGATCGCGCAATTGCTCGGCAAAGAACCAGTGCGTTGTCGCAGGCCGCCCCGATAGCAATCCGGTCGCGGCCAGCAGGAAAGCACCGCCGCAAGTCGAGGCCAAGGTGGCTCCGTGTCCGTGCCGGTCGAGCAACCAGCGGGCATAGGGGGCCGCTTCCTCTGCATCGGGTATTCCGGACAACCGCCCCGGCACGACGAGGATAGCGGGCGTCCCGTCCTTGCCCGGCCGGTTGTCGAAGCTGCGCCGGAAGGTGCCGTCCTCGCCTCTGGCCCAATGGCTCACCCGAAGGACAGGACCGCCACGATCAGCCGAAATCGTCGACGCCACCGCGAGTAGATCGGTCATCCCGTGTACCATCGCCATCTGGCAATCGCGGTAGAGCATCAGGCCTACTTCGACACTCTCATTCGCATCGGTCATCTCGCAACTCCATTGAAAGTGCAGATTGTCGGTTTCGGCACGCCTTATGTCGGTTCTGCCGATCCTGCGGCCGGGCAGATCGACCTATCCTTCGAAGCACAGGGCAGGACACGCCCCTCACCGCAAGAAAGGAAACATGTTATGGCTACCATGAAGACCAAGGACGGCACGAAGATTTTCTTCAAGGACTGGGGCAGCAAGGATGCACAGCCCATCGTTTTCTCGCACGGCTGGCCGCTTTCGGCCGATGTCTGGGACCCGCAGATGGCTTTTTTTGCCGGGCAGGGCTTCCGCACGATTGCCCATGACCGCCGCAGCCACGGCCGTTCGGACCAGGTCTGGGACAACAACACCATGGACCAGTATGCGGACGACCTTGCCGAACTGATCGAGACGCTGGACTTGCACGATGCAATCCTGGTCGGTCATTCCACCGGCGGCGGCGAGGTGACCCGGTATGTCGGGCGTCACGGCACGAAGAGGGTGGCAAAGGTTGCGCTGATCGGCGCGGTGCCTCCCCTGATGCTGAAGACCGAAGCCAATCCCGGCGGCCAGCCGATCGAAGCCTTCGACGCGATCCGCAAGGGTACCTTCGACAACCGCAGCCAGTTCTTTCTCGACGTGACAACGCCCTTCTACGGCTTCAACCGCGACGGTGCTTCGGTAAGCGAAGGGCTCAAGCTGGAATTCTGGCGCCAGGGCATGATGGGCGGCCTTAAGGGCCAGCTCGACTCGATCCGGGCATTCTCGGAGAGCGACTTCCATGAGGATCTCGCAAAGCTCGATCGACCCACGCTCGTCCTGCACGGCGATGACGACCAGATCGTCCCGATCGGCGCCTCCGCACTTGAAACGGTGAAGATCGTCAAGGACGCTGTCCTCATGATCTACAAAGGTGCCGATCACGGCCTGACCCAAACCCATCAGGACCGGTTCAACGCCGACCTGCTCAATTTCATCCGAGAGTGACTGCCGGGGCGGCGGATGCCGCCCCCCCTTCCCCCACGTTACCCGCCATCAGAAAGGTATTCGACATGACCAAGCAGACATATCTCGTTACCGGCGCGTCGGACGGCATCGGCGCCGTCTATGCCGATCGTCTTGCCCGCAATGGCCACGATCTCGTTCTCGTCGCCCGTCGCGCTGACCGCCTCGCCCAGTTGGCCGAGCGACTGCAACGCGAGACCGGCGTAGAAGTCGAGGTCCTCGCGGCCGACCTTTCGAATGCTGAAGAACTCGCCGGCATCGAAAGGCGCCTGCGTGAAGACTCGCGCATTACCGGTCTCGTCAACAACGCCGGGATCGCGGGCGAAACCCGATTCCTCGAGGCCGACATCGACCACCTGACAACGATGATCGACCTCAACGTCCTTGCCGTCACGCGGCTCAGTGCGGCAGTGGCGCCACGCCTGGCGGCAGCAGGCAACGGCACGATCGTCAACATCACTTCGGTGACGGCGCTGATGCCTGCCAGTTTCACGGCGACCTATCCGGCAACCAAGGCTTACGTGCTGGCCTTCACAGAAGCCCTGGCGGCCGAACTCGGTCCTCATGGCGTGAAAGTTCAAGCGGTTTTGCCCGGTATCACCCGAACCCCGATCTGGACCGAGGAGCAACTCGCCGGTCTCGACCCGGAAATGGTCATGGATGTCGAAGACATGGTCGATGCAGCCATGGCCGGACTGCGCATGGGAGAAACGATCACAATTCCCGCGCTGCCCAACTCCGGCGACCTTGACGACTATCTCTCTGCACGCACTGCGCTCCACCCCAACCTGTCCCGGCGGCAGCCTGCCGCACGCTACCTTGCTTGAAGGGTGCTGACGCCAAGGGCGCAGATAGTCTGAGCACAATGAACTAGCGCAGGACGCGAACCGCCCTCCGTCTCAACCGGCCCATGCAAGGCATAACTGGACGAGACGGAGGGCAATCACTATGTACCACTCGGTATGGAATGCTCAGCTTCAACCAAGACACGCGGCCGTCCGCGGGAATTCGATCCCGAGGAAGCGCTGGCAAGCGCCCTGCGCGTGTTCTGGAAGCACGGCTACGAAGGCGCCTCCATGGCCGAGCTTACCGAGGCCATGGGCATTACCAAGCCCAGCCTTTATGCCTGTTTCGGCAACAAGGAAGCCCTCTTCAAGAAGGCCCTCGATCTCTACGAGCGCGACAAGCTCTGCTACATCAAGACGTCGCTGGATGCGCCAACGGCACGCGAAGTCGCGAATCGCATCCTGCGCGGTGCGGTGAAGACTCACTGCGGCGACAGCGACCCGCAAGGCTGCATGGGCGTCATCAGTTCGGTGGCCTGCACCACAGAGGCAGAATCGATCCGTAAGGAAGTCGTGGCACGCCGCGCCTCCTCCGAAGCAGCCGTCGTCGAGCGCTTCGAAAGGGCCAAGGCCGAAGGCGACCTTCCCGAAAACGTCGATGCAAAAGCACTGGCCCAGTGCCTGCTGACGGTCCTTCAGGGCCTCTCGGTCAAGGCTCAGGTCGGCGCCGAGCGCAAGGATCTCGATGCAGTCGTCGATACTTTCCTGACCATGTGGCCCGGTCGCTGACACGCCCATTCGACCGGTAAGCCGAAGCTAAAATCACAGAAATTCCCGCTTCACCACAAGCTTGCAGGCCCCAAAGGAATAGTTTACCGGTCAGTATAGAATGCGCTTGACGGAATTGCGCATCGCAATATATACCATCCAGTACAGAACGCAGTCCCCCGACTCACCGCAAGGAAGTCTGATGACTGCAATTGCCAAACCGGTTCCCCCCGGCTGAATTCCGGTGCCCTCCGCTCCCCCCGCGGGTGGCCTCCGACACTTTGAACCCAAGCCAGCTGCCATGACGGGCGCGCATGCCCGTCTGGGCGGAAGGCTGAATACATCTAGATTTCCCGGCCCCCTTTGCGCCGGGAACGGGCCGGCGCGCGCCTTCTTTCCCCCCGCCCCTCGGGGCGCGCGCCGGTCATTTCAGGGAGTACAACCATGGCCTTCATCGATTTCACCGATGCGGCGCCGGAGGCACTGTCGGCGCCTGCCGACAGGTCCGTACAGGAAGCCCGGCGTTACCCCTCGGTATCCGCACTGTCCGACCTCGAGCACCGCATCGTCGAACTGGCTCGCAGCGACAGCCTCGAAACACTGCGTCCGCAGCGCAAGCGGTCCTGGCTCGCACGGCTGATACTCGGCCCGCAACCGATCTCGCCGGTCCTTGCCAACGAACGGCTCGAGGCCCTGCGCAGGCTGGCCGTGCAGGCCTGGCACAAGGGCTACACACTCCCGGTTTCGGCCGTGCGGGACGCTCAGGCCGCCGGCTACAGCGAGGCGCAGGTCGGCGCCGTCATCGATACCATCGGGCGCAAGCGCGCCCCGTTCCGGAGGCTGGCTGCGTGAATTTCCCTGCGAAGATCGACATTCCCGAACAGTCCTTCCTTGCCTCGGGCGAACGTCACGCACGCACCCGGCAGCGGAAGCGTTTCGCCGCGTTTGCCGGTATCGTTGCACTGGCTGGAGCCGGAATCGGATGGAGCCTGCTTCACGACAGCAAGGCCGAGGCGGTGGCGATGCCTGTCCCCCAGGTCCAGGCTGCCAATCCGCTGGTGCGCGACGTAACGCAGTGGGACGACTACGTCGGCCGCTTCGCGCCCAGCCAATCGGTCGAAGTGCGTCCGCGCGTATCCGGGGCGATTACCCGGATCTACTTCAAGGACGGCGAATTCGTCCGCAAGGGCCAGCCGCTTTTCACTGTCGACCAGCGGCCATACCGTGCCGCCCTTGCCGAGGCTCAGGCAAACGTCGCCGCGGCACGCAGCGCTTTGGCACTGGCCCGCTCCGACTACGATCGCGTGGCCGGGCTAGCAGGAGACGAGGCCATGGCCGCCAGCGAAGTAGACCAGCTTCGCACCCGCATGCGTTCGGCGCAAGCGGCACTGGCCGCCGCCCAGGCCCGCGAACGGCAGCGTGCGCTCGAGGTGGAGTTCACCACGGTGCGCGCGCCGATCTCCGGCCGCATCTCGGACCGGCGCGTCGATATCGGCAACCTCGTCTCCGGCGACAACAACGCCAACGCAACGCTGCTGACCACGATCAATGCCGTCGACCCGATCTATTTCACGTTCGATGCTTCCGAAGCGCTGTTCCTCAAGGCCCGGCGCGAGCAGGAAGCGAGCCATTCCCCCGCACGCGTGCAGGTGCGCCTGCAGGACGAAGCCGAATACAAGTGGAACGGCAAACTCGACTTCACCGACAACGGTCTCGACCCACGCTCGGGCACGATCCGGGTCCGCGCCGTACTCGACAATCCCAACGGCTTCCTTACCCCGGGCATGTTCGGCAACATGCGCCTCGCTGAAAGCGGAAAGACCCGAGCCCTGCTGGTGCCTGACGATGCGGTGCAGACCGATCAGGCACGCAAGGTGGTGCTGACCGTCAACAACGACGGGACGGTCGCTGCCAAGCCGGTCGAACTCGGCCCGCTGGTCGACGGCCTGCGGGTGATCCGTTCGGGCCTTTCCAAGGACGACCGCGTCGTGATCTCGAACTATCAGGCCGCCGTCACCGGCGCCAAGGTCGAGACCCGCAGGGGCATGATCGCGGCCAATACGCATACGATCACCGCCCCGGGCGCATCGGTGCCGATGGCCTCGCAGGCGACCCTCAACAACTGATCCACCCGTAACGGGGACGCGATCTCCCTAGGCACGCGTCCCCCTAGCAGGGGCACATTATCATGCGATTTTCCCGGTTCTTCATCGACCGGCCGATCTTCGCAGGCGTCATCGCGGTGATCATCACCGTGGTGGGGGCGCTTGCGTTCATCGGCCTTCCCGTCACCCAGTACCCCGACATCGTCCCGCCCACCGTTACGGTGAGCGCGCAATATCCCGGCGCCTCCGCCGAAACCGTAGCCGATACTGTCGCCGCGCCGATCGAACAGGAGATCAACGGCGTCGACGACATGCTCTACATGGATTCGCAGTCGACCGGCGACGGCAAGGTGACGATCACCGTTACCTTCAAGATCGGCACCGATCTCGATGCCGCGCAGGTTCTCGTGCAGAACCGCGTTGCCGTGGCGACCCCGCGCTTGCCACAGGAAGTGCAGCAACTCGGTGTCGTCACCCGCAAGTCCTCGCCCGACTTCCTGATGGTGGTGAACCTGCAGTCGCCCGACGGCACGTTCGATCGCGACTACCTTTCGAACTATGCCCTGACCCAGGTAAAGGACAAGCTGGCCCGCATCGACGGCGTGGGCGATGTGCGCCTGTTCGGCGCGCGCGACTACGGCATGCGGATATGGATCGATCCGGGCAAGGCAGCCGCGCTGGACCTGACCGCGGGCGAAATCGTCTCGGCCCTGCGCGCGCAGAACGTGCAGGTTTCCTCCGGCGCGCTCGGCCAACCGCCGTTCGACACCGGCAACGCCTACCAGATCGGCGTGGAACTGCAGGGCCGCCTGAAGACGCCCGAGCAGTTCGGCGATGTCATCGTGCGCACCGATGCGGACGGCCGGCAGGTGCGCGTGCGCGACGTCGCCCGGGTCGAACTCGGCGCACAGGACTACACGACCAACACTTATCTTTCGGGCAATCCAACCGTAGTCATGGCCGTAATGCAACGCCCGGGTTCGAACGCGCTCGATTCGGCGCAGGCGGTTCGTGCGCAGATGGACGAGCTCTCCAAGTCGTTCCCGCAGGGCCTGGAATATTCGGTGATCTACAATCCCACCGAATTCATCGGCCAGTCGATCGACGCGGTCTATCACACCCTGCTCGAGGCAGTGGTGCTGGTCGTCCTCGTCATCCTTGTCTTCCTGCAGAACTGGCGCGCGGCGGTCATCCCCATCGTGGCCATCCCGGTGTCGCTGATCGGCACCGCCATCATGCTCGCGGCGGTCGGCTATTCGCTCAACAATCTCTCGCTCTTCGGCATGGTACTCGCGATCGGCATTGTCGTCGATGACGCCATCGTCGTGGTCGAGAACGTCGAACGTTACATCGAGGAAGGGATGCGCCCGATCGACGCCGCCCGCCGCTCGATGGACGAAGTTTCCGGCGCGCTTGTCGCCATCGTCCTGGTGCTCTGCGCGGTCTTCGTGCCCACCCTGTTCATCTCCGGCATATCGGGGGCGTTCTACAAGCAGTTTGCCGTCACGATCTCGACCGCAACGGCGATCTCGCTGCTGATCTCGCTCACACTGTCGCCGGCACTGGCGGCGATCCTGCTGCGCGAACGCCATGCCCTGCCCGACGATGCACCGCGCTGGAAGCGCGCACTGCATTCTGCAGCCGACCGCTTCAATCGCGGGTTCGAACGGATGAGCACAGCCTATGCGGGGCTCACCTTGCGCCTCGTCAGAAAGCCGGTGCGCATGATGGCAACCTACGGCGCGCTCATTGCCGCGACTGTCGGCCTGTTCTGGGCAACCCCGACCGGCTTCGTGCCGCAACAGGACCAGGGCTATTTCATGGCGGCGATCTTCCTGCCGCCCGGTTCCTCGCTGTCGCGAACCGATGCAGCAACCCAGGAAGTCGCCAGGCGCATCCTTCCGGTCAAGGGCCTGCGCGGCGCGGTGATGTTTGCCGGCTTCCACGGCCCCTCGCGCACGGCTGCCCCCGATGCCGCCGCCATCTACTTCCCGTTCAAGAGTTTCGAGGAGCGCAAGAAGCTGGGCGTCACCTACGCCGGGATCATGGAACAGGCGCAAGCCGCGCTGAAGGGCTTCGACAAGGCACAGGTCCTGCTGCTGCCCCCGCCAACCATCAACGGCATCGTCCCTCCCGGCGGCTATCGGATGATCGTGGAGGACAAGGACGGGCGCGGCTATGCCGAGCTGGCAAAAGCCGCAGGCGCGATGATCGCGCAGGCGAACCAGACGCCCGAACTGAACCAGGTCTATACCCTGTTCAACCTCAACACCCCGCGCGTCTATGCCGATGTCGACCGGCGCAAGGCGGACATGCTGGGCGTCCCTCCCGAACGCGTGTTCGAAGCGCTGCAGGTCTATCTCGGCTCCGCCTTCGTCAACGACTTCAACCTGCTGGGCCGTACCTATCGCGTCACTGCACAGGCGGATGCACCCTATCGCGGGACGACGGCAGACATTGCCAACCTCAAGACCCGCTCGAACTCGGGCGCGATGGTGCCGATCGGTTCGGTCGCGACCTTCGAGGACAAGACCGGCCCCTACCGTGTCGTGCGCTACAACCTGCAGCGCGCGGTCGAAGTCGACGGAAGCGTCGCACCGGGCTATTCGACCGGACAGGCGCTGACGACGATGGAGCGCATCGCCGACGATACGCTGCCGGCAGGTTACGGCCACGAATGGACCGGCATCGCCTTCCAGCAGACCAGCGCCGGCAATACAGCCGGTGTCGTCTTCGGTATGGCCGTACTGTTCGTCTTCCTTGTCCTTGCAGCGCAGTATGAGAGCCTGACCCTGCCGCTGGCGATCATCCTGATCGTGCCGATGTGCCTGTTTGCGGCCATGCTGGGTGTCGACATCAGGGGCATGGATAACAACATCCTGACCCAGATCGGCCTCGTGGTCCTGATCGCGCTGGCAGCCAAGAACGCAATCCTCGTGGTCGAATTCGCCAAGCAGGCCGAGGACGAACAGGGCATGTCGCCGGTCGAGGCCGCCGTCTTTGCCGCGCGCACCCGCCTGCGTCCGATCCTGATGACCAGCTTCGCCTTCATCCTGGGCGCCGTGCCGCTGGTGATCGCGCAGGGCGCAGGGGCGGAGCTGCGACAGGCACTGGGCACCGCCGTGTTCTTCGGCATGGTCGGCGTCACCGGCTTCGGCCTGCTGTTCACCCCGACCTTCTATGTCGTGTGCCGCGCACTTGGCGAGCGGCTGCGCCGCAAACCTTCAGCCGGTTCGCAGGAGAACTATCCCCTGCCCGCCCCGGCGGAGTGAAAGGAGTTACCCCGATGAATGCACGCCATCTCCTTGCCGCATTGCTTGCCGCGACCAGCCTCGCGGCCTGCGCTGCCGGGCCCGACTATGTAGCGCCTGCGCCTCCTGCGCGTGCCGAAGCCGACTTCATCGGCGCGGCGTCACCCGAAGTGGCGACGAGCCCGGCGCAGGCCGACTGGTGGCGGCTCTATGACGATCCGGTGCTCGACGCACTCGTCTCCGATGCCCTGGCAGCCAATACCGATATCAGGGTGGCGGTCGCCCGGATCGAGCGAGCGCGGGCCAGCCTGCGCGGCACGCGTTCGCAGATCCTGCCCCAGACCTCCATCGAGGGCTCGGGGACTTGCGGCCGGGCATCGCAAGCGCGCACCCTGCCCGGTGCGGATCGGGAAGGAAGAACAGTCGACGCCGGGCTCTCGGTATCATACGAGGTGGACCTGTTCGGCCGGGTTTCGCGCGGGATCGAGGCATCGCGCGCAGGCCTCGGTGCCGCGCAGGAAGATGCCGATGCCGTGCGGGTCACGGTCGTGGCCGACACCGTACGCGCCTATGTCGATGCCGCCAGTTATGCCGAGCAGCTTGCCGTCGCGCAGCACACGGTCGACCTGCTCGACCGCTCGGTGCGCATCACCGGCGCGCGTTTCGAACGCGGACTCAACCAGAAGCTCGATGTCATCCGCGTCACGCAGCTACGCGATGAACAGGCCGCGGCGATCCCGGCGATCCAGGCCCAGCGCGATGCAGCCCTCTTCCGCCTGGCAACCCTCACCGGCAAGACCCCGCAGGACCTCCCCGCGGCCGCACGCGAACGCCGCACGACACCTGACGTAACCCAGCCTATCCCGGTAGGCGATGGCCGGGCGCTGCTTGCCCGACGTCCCGACGTCAGGGCCGCAGAGCGCCGTCTCGCCGCCGATACAGCCCGCATCGGCGTCGCCACCGCCGACCTCTATCCACGCATCACGCTGGGCGGATCGGTCGGAACCACTGCGGTGGGCGCGACCGACATCTTTGCAGGTGGACCATTGCGATGGCTGCTGGGATCGCTGATCTCGTGGGCCTTCCCCAACCAGGAAGCGATCCGCGCCCGGATCGGCGAAGCGAAGGCCGATACCAAGGCAGACCTTGCCGCCTTCGACGGCACTGTCCTGCATGCCCTTGAAGAAACCGAGACGGCACTCTCGGCCTACCGCAATGCCCTGCTGCACAAACAACAGCTGGCATCGGCACGAGAAGCCGCGGACCGCGCCGCGCAAGTGAGCATCGCCCGCCAGAGCCGCGGTCAGATCGACGCGCTCGACGTCCTCGACGCACAGCGCACCCTCGCCCAGTCCGAAGCCGCCTACGCACAGGCGACACAGGGCGTGGCCCGCGCCCAAGTCGATCTCTTCCGCGCCCTTGGCGGCACCTGGCAGGACAGACCGCACGCAATTACATCGGCAGCGCCATGACCGCGCCGGAATGGGGATTGCGACTCAGAAGGCATTTCCATAGGCGCGGATCAAATGTCTGATCGCACATTACGGGAACCCGTGTCGATTTCGTGCGTTAGCGCGCAGTCGACACAGGGGATTTCTCGATGCAATCGTCAGGTACCGGCAGCAGGCGCAATTCGTGCGCGGTGGCCGGAAGTTCTTCTCACTCGCTCCACGAGTGGCTTGAGGGATGAAGGATAAGGTCAAATCCGGGCATCCCTCCCTTGTCTATTTCGGGCTCGCACTCTCCCTGCTCCTGCCCTTCCTTGCGGACCTGACCTTCCCCCTCGGCACGGCCGTGTGGGTGGTCTATCTGCTGCCCGTGGTGCTGGCCTATGTAGCGCCATCGCCCATTGTGCCACCAGTCATAGCCGCGACTGCCACGGCGCTGGCGGTGCTCGGCTTCCTGTTTGCCCCGGCAGGCATCGACCCCACCCTTGCCATCACCAACCGCAGTGTCGGCACCGCTGTAACCTGGCTGCTTGCCGGAGTGGGCTATCTGTTCATTCGCAACCGGCGGACGGTCTTGCATGAACGCTGGCTGCAGTCCGGGCAGGTGGGGCTTGCCCGCGAGATTAGCGGCGAGAAGAAACTGGATGAACTGGGCGATGCCGCGCTGCGCTATCTTGCCGCTTATCTCGGCGCTCGCGCCGGTGCGATCTACATTCGCAACGGCCAGGGATATCGCCGTTATGCGACATATGGCGTGCCGGCCGAGGCACCGATCCCCCTGCGCTTCGACGTCAGCGACGGCCTGCTCGGGCAGGCGGTGAGAGAGCGGCGCTCGTTCGTGCTGGATCAGGTGCCCGACGGTTATCTCTATTTCGGCTCGAGCCTGGGACAGGCTAAACCGGCGACACTGCTGATCGCCAACGCCTATGCAGACGGCGTGGTCAACGCGGTGATCGAACTTGGCCTTCCGGCAAGCAGGGTCGCGCATGCGCAGGAACTGCTGGAACGGTTAGAAGGCCAACTCGGCGTCGCCATCCGCTCGGGCAAATACCGCGAAAGGCTGCAGGAACTGCTCGCCGAAACGCAGCAGCAGGCCGAGGAACTGCAGGCCCAG
Organism: Novosphingobium sp. KN65.2; assembly: GCF_001368935.1. Classification (NCBI taxonomy): domain Bacteria; kingdom Pseudomonadati; phylum Pseudomonadota; class Alphaproteobacteria; order Sphingomonadales; family Sphingomonadaceae; genus Novosphingobium; species Novosphingobium sp. KN65.2. The sequence continues at coordinate 51,121 of NZ_CCBH010000147.1, read as the reverse complement.
AGCGAGGAACTGCGCGCAAGCAACGAAGAACTCGAGACGCAAAGCCGCCAGTTGCAGGACTCCGCCAAGGAGCTGGAAGCGCAGCAAAGCGAACTCGAGCAGACCAATGCCCAACTCGAGGAACAGGCACGGCAGCTCGAAGTCCAGCGCGACGACCTGACGCGGGCGCAGAAATCGCTCAAGGCGCAGGCCGGAGACCTTGAACAGGCGAGCCGCTACAAGTCCGAATTCCTGGCCAACATGAGCCACGAACTGCGCACCCCGCTCAATTCACTTTTGATCATGGCGCGACTGCTGGCAGAGAACCGTTCCGGCAATCTGACCGAGGAACAGGTCAGGCACGCCCAGACCATCGAAACCTCGGGCAACGACCTGCTCATCCTGATCAACGACGTTCTCGACATCTCGAAGATCGAAGCCGGCAAGGTCGAGCTCGATCCCCATGTCACCGGTGTATCCGGCATCGCAGAAAAGCTGCGGCGGCTGTTCGAACCGGCGGCTACCGACAAGGGCCTGGAATTCGCCATTGAAATCGACGAGCCGGATCTTGCCCTCGAAACCGATCCGCAGCGCGTCGAGCAGGTGCTCAAGAACTTCCTTTCCAATGCGATCAAGTTCACCGATCGCGGCCGGATCGCCCTGTCGGTTGCCCGCCAGACGGATGACAGGATCGCCTTCACCGTGCGCGACACGGGTGTCGGCATTCCGTCCGATCAACAAGGCGCGATCTTCGAAGCATTCCGCCAGGCCGACGGGTCGGTCAGCCGCAAGTACGGCGGGACCGGCCTTGGCCTTTCGATCTCGCGCGAACTGGCGCACGTGCTGGGCGGTGAAGTCGCAGTCGAAAGCGCACCGGGTGAAGGCAGTGCCTTCTCGCTTGTCCTGCCTGCAAAGTTCTTTTCTCCGGCCGGGCAGGTCGCGCCACGTCCCGCACCGGCGCCTTCTGCAGCAAGAAGCAAGCCCGTGCCGGCGCCCGCGGCTCCCGTCCGCTCTCCCGACGCGCCCGAAGACGATCGCGAGCGCCTCACCGCTGACGACCGGGTGATCCTGATCGTCGAGGACGATCCGGTATTCGCCCGGATCTTGCGCGATCTGGTGCGCGAGCAGGGCTTTTCCACACTGATCGCGGACACCGCCGACGAAGGCGCGTTACTCGCCCGACAATACGTGCCCAGCGCCGTCATCCTCGACATGAACCTGCCCGATCATACCGGACTGTCGGTACTCGACCGCATCAAGCGGGACGTGCGCACCCGCCACATCCCGGTCCACGTCGTCTCGGTCGACGACGAAAGCCAGACGGCCCTGGCGAGCGGCGCTATGGGCTATCTGTTCAAGCCGGTTCAGCGCGAGCAGCTCGTGCAAATGCTCGAGAGCCTTGAACAGCGCATGGTACAGCGCATGCGCCGCGTCCTCGTTGTTGAAGACGATGCCAAGCAGGCCGAGAGCGTCAGCCTCCTGCTGGGTTCCCGCGATGTCGAAACCGTCGAGGCCTTCTCGGCCGCACAGTGTTTCGAGATGCTCGGGCGCGAGAGTTTCGATTGCATGGTGCTCGACCTCAACCTGCCCGACGCATCGGGAATGGAACTGCTCGAACGCCTGAGCGCGGACGAGAGCGTCCCGTTCCCGCCGGTGATCGTCTATACCGGGCGCGACCTTTCGGCCGCGGAAGAGCTCAAGCTTCGCCGCTATTCCAAGTCGATCATCGTCAAGGGCGCAAAGTCGCCGGAGCGCCTGCTCGATGAAGTCACCCTGTTCCTGCACAAGGTCGTCTCCGACCTTCCCGAGCCGCAGCAACAGCTGATCGCAAAGTCGCTGAACCGCGACGAAGCGCTGCAAGGGCGCAACGTGCTTGTCGTCGAAGACGACATCCGCAACATCTATGCCCTGTCGAGCGTCCTGGAGCCGCACGGCGTCAACGTGCGCATCGCGCGCAACGGGATCGAGGCGCTCAATGCACTGGACGAGGCGATGACCGGCAGCACGCCCGTTGAACTGGTGCTCATGGACGTGATGATGCCGGAAATGGATGGCCTTACCGCCACCCGCAAGATCCGCGAGCGCGAATGGGGCCGCACCCTGCCGATCATCGCCCTGACCGCCAAGGCCATGGCGCGCGATCAGCAGGAATGCATCGAGGCGGGCGCCAGCGATTATCTTTCCAAGCCCCTCGACGTCGACAAACTCCTGAGCCTGGTGCGCGTATGGATGCCGCGTTGATCGAAACCTTCGAACCGCACGAAGAAGTCGAACTGGATCTGCTGCTCGAGGCGATCTGGCGACATTACCATTACGACTTCCGCGGTTATTCGCGCAGTTCGCTGCACCGCCGCCTGGTGCGGGCGATGCAGAGGTTCGGCTGCGCCAGTCTTTCCGAGCTGCAGCACCGCATCCTGCGCGAGCCTGCTGCCTTCGCAGAACTGATGGGCTTCCTCACCATCCAGGTGAGCGAGATGTTCCGCGATCCCGCCTATTTCCGCGCCCTGCGGGAAAACGTGATCCCACATCTCAAGACCTTCCCCTCGCTCAAGATCTGGATAGCGGGATGCGCCAACGGCGAGGAATTCTACTCGCTGGCCATTCTCCTTCGCGAGGAAGGGCTTGAGGACCGGGCCATCTTCTATTGCACCGACATCAGCCCCGCCGCCCTCAAGCGCGCGCAGGCCGGCGTCTACGACCTCGACCGGATCGCACAGTTCACCGAGAACCACCAGCAATCCGGCGCGCGCACGTCCCTGTCGGATTATTACACCGCAGCTTATGGCAGCGCGATCTTCGACAAGTCATTGCGTCGGCGCGCCGTTTTTGCCGAACATAACCTTGCCAGTGACGAGGTCTTTTCCGAAGTGCACCTCGTTTCCAGTCGCAACGTGCTCATCTACTTCGACCGGCCGCTTCAGGACAGGGCATTGGGCCTGTTCGCGGACTCACTCGTTCGAGGCGGATTCCTTGGGCTGGGGACCAAGGAGACCCTGCGCCTTTCACGCTATTCCCAGGGTTTTGGCGATTTCGACGATCACATGAAGATCTACCGTCGCAACACCCTGCCGCTGCGAGAGATCACCCATGAATCCTGACCCCATCCGTATCCTCGCCGTTGACGATATCGTCGAAAATCTCGTCGCGCTCGATGCCCTTCTGGCCGATGGCGAGGTAGAGATCCTTCAGGCCAGATCGGGCGAGGAAGCACTGGAACTGCTGCTTTGCCACGATGTCGCGCTGGCTCTCCTCGATGTGCAGATGCCGGGCATGGACGGCTTCGAACTGGCCGAATTGATGCGCGGCCTCGAACGCACCCGTTCGATCCCGATCCTCTTCCTTACCGCAGTCGCCACCGATGAACGCCGCCGCTTTCGCGGTTATGAAGCTGGTGCGGTCGATTACCTTCTCAAACCGGTCGACACCCACATCCTGCGCAGCAAGGTCAAGGTGTTCACCGAGCTCTACGCCCAGCGGCGAGAACTGGCCCGCCAGCGCGACGATCTGGCCACGGCGCTGGCGCGACTGACCGCGCACAGCGACAATTCACCGCTCGCAATCGTCGAACTGGACAGCACGCAGCAAGTCATTGCCTGGTCGAACGGAGCTGAACGCCTGTTCGGTTGGCGCGCGGCCGAAGTGAAAGGATACAACGCTAGTCGGATCGACTGGCTCAGCGCCGAAGATGCCGAGACATTCAGCGCACTTGTCGGCGATATGATCGGCGGCACGGCAAACCGCGAAACACACACGCTGCGGTTTCTTACCACGACCGGCTCTACCTTGACCTGCGAATGCCATTGCTCGGCCATTTACGATCCTGCCGGACACCTGATCTCCGTGAACCTGCAGATCCTCGATATCACCGACCGCGTCCGGGCCGAGGAGGCGCAGCGCCTGCTCAACGGCGAACTCAATCACCGGGTGAAGAACACGCTCGCCACGGTTCAGGCGATTTCTCGCCAGACCTTGCGTTTTTCCTCCGGACCGGGGGATTTCTCCGCCACTTTCCTTGGGCGTATCGACGCCCTGGCAAAGGCACATTCGCTGCTCAGCAGCGCAACATGGCAGGGCGCGGATCTTCGCCAGCTCATTGCCGGGCAGGTTGCGATCGGGACTTTCGACCCGGCGCGGGTCAAAGCGCAGGGACCGGACGTCGACCTGGGCCCTGAACCCGCCCTGCACCTTGCGCTGGTCCTGCACGAACTTGTCACCAATGCCCACAAATACGGCGCGCTTTCGGGGGCCGGGGGCACCGTTTCTCTGACCTGGCAGATCGCCGGGGATCGGCTGAAGCTCGACTGGGTGGAAAGCGGCGGCCCGCGCGTGGAGGCGCCGACCCGAACGGGTTTCGGCAAGACGATGATCGAACGCAGCCTGGCAGCAGATGGCGGCGGCGCGACGATGCACGCCGATCCGGCGGGCATGAAGTGGGAACTCGTCCTGCCCTGCCCCGCCTCGGCCATTGCCGCACGCAAGCAGTCCGAAACGCAAGGAGGCGCCATGCGCACGCCAGAAGCCGATACACCGCTCGACACGCTTGCAGACATGCGCGTCCTGGTTATCGAGGACGAACCGCTCGTTTCCATGGAACTCATGACCATTATCGAGGATGCAGGCGGCATCGTCGCAGGCTCGGCATCGACGGTCGCGTCAGCGCTCAGCCTGATCGAAACCACAGAAGCGGACGGCGCGATCCTCGACGGCAATCTGCGCGGGGAAGCGGTGGAAAGCGTCGCCGCCACCCTGCAATCGCGCGGCATCCCCTTTGCATTCGTCAGCGGATACGGGCGCGAAAACCTGCCAGCCGGTCACGAGAATGCCCCCCTGCTTTCCAAACCATTCCGCGCGGACCAGATCGTCTCCACGATCAATGCATTCGCTTCGCCCACAACCGTATCGTAAAGGCGAAGCAGGCAATTGGCAGAACGTCGCCGAATATGGGTAGTCGCGCGAATCGGATGACGTCAGGCTGGGTGAAAGGCACGTTTCACTAGTGAACACACGGCCTGTTTAAGATCACTATTGCACGAAGAAAGCTGCGATTTGGGCCAGATTAGACCTTAAATCGCACGCACAATGACCCCATAATAGGGTGCATGGTTAAGTGGTCGTCCGAATTCAACAGACGCAACCTGCTGTTCGCAGGAGCAACTCTTGCTGCCGGTGCATTGATCAAACGTTCGTCGCCCGATCCGGTTCCCGCGATACCTGTCGCATCCGCCAGACCGCGCCGCCTGCCCGCGGTAGCGAAGCGATCGGCCGCCGGGCCAAAGTTCGACGTGAACCCCAGACTGCTGGAAAAGGCGCTCGCTGCGCTCGAAACGCATTCGAAACGGATCAGGGATCATGGCCGGATCGCCCTCGTCGACTTTTCGGTTTCCTCGTCGAAGGAAAGGATGCACTTCCTCGACATCGAAAACGGCAAGGCAACGCAGATACTGGTCGCACACGGTTCCGGATCGGACCCCGACCATACCGGCTTCGTGGAGCGGTTTTCCAACGTTTTCGGATCGAACGCGTCCAGCCAGGGCGCCTTCCTGACCGACGATTACTACGTGGGCAAGCATGGCCGCTCGCAACGTCTGATCGGCCTCGATCCCACGAACGACAACGCTCTGGATCGCGCGATCGTGGTGCACAGCGCGTGGTATGCGAACGAGGACATGATCCGGACACACGGGATGCTGGGACGCAGTCAGGGGTGTTTCGCGGTAGGCGAGAAACACCTCGACGATCTTTTCTCGTTTCTGGGCAAGGGCCGCATGATCTACGCTGGACGCGCCTGAACTCTTCGCGCCGTTACTTTGGCAAGCGTGCAACATCGGCGCGGCACAATCGTTAACATACAGGTCTTTCAAGGAGATCTGTGTGCGAAAAAGTGCAATTGCCGCTTCGATCATGGCGCTGGCCATGGCGCTTGCCGGCTGCGGGGCAACTTCCGGAGACGCCGGCGGGCAGAACGCCGGCTCCGGCCAGTTGAGCTGGAGTTCGTCGAGCGAGCGGCAACTGCGCGAAGCGCTCGAGCGGCGCGCCGTCCACGGGCTCGACCATGTCACCTTTGCAGCAGATGGCGCGTCGCAAGCCGGCGAAGCGCTTACGCAAGAAGCCCTGCGATATGCCCGCGCACTTGCCCTGGGCGCCACCTCGCCGGAAGAACTCTTCGAGATCTACACCATCCCGCGCCCCCGCCCCGATCTCCTGCAGGGACTGATCCGGGCTCTCTCCGACGGACATCTGGATAACTGGCTCGAAGGTCTGGCTCCGCAAAGCGAAGCCTATCGTCGCCTGTCGAAAGCCTACATGGAGCTTGAGGCGAAGAAGGCGTCCCCTTCCCCCCGGATCCCGCTGAAGGACGATCCCCTGGAGCCCGGTGACAGCGATCCGCGCATTCCGGCGATCGCCCGTCAGCTCGCCGCATCGGATTACCTGGACAACCCGGCCAGTGCAGGCAATCGCTACACCCCGGACATGGTCCGGGCCGTCAAGCGCATGCAGGCCGACTATGGCATCAAGCCCGACGGCATCATCGGCAAGGACGCGCTTGAGATCCTCAACCTCTCGGATGCCGACAGGGCGCGCGCGCTCGCCGTTGCCATGGAGCGACTTCGCTGGCTCGAGCGCAATCCGCCGGCCACCCGCATCGACGTGAATACGGCTGCGGGCAGGCTTACGTACTGGCGCGATGGCAAGGCCGTCGACACCCGCAAGGCTGTCGTCGGCGAACCGGGCAAGGAGACGCCACAGCTCGGCTCTCCGATCTACCGTCTGGTGGCTAACCCGACCTGGACGGTCCCGCGCTCGATCCAGGAAAAAGAGTTCGCAGACAAGGGCAGCAATTACCTGCAAACCCACAACATGGCCTGGCAGGACGGCTGGATCGTACAGCAATCGGGTCCGGAGAACTCCCTGGGCCTGGTCAAGTTCGACATGAAGAACGATCACGCGATCTATCTCCACGACACCCCGGCCAAGTCCCTGTTCCAGCAAGTGCAGCGGCAGCGCAGCCATGGCTGCGTGCGTGTGCAGGACGCACTGGGATTCGCCGAATTGCTGGCCCGCGACGAAGGCGTGCTCGACCAATGGCGCAAGGCCCGCGCTAGGGGAGATGAGGCGTTCGTGTCGCTGCCGCGCGAAATCCCGGTGAGGCTGCTCTACCAGACCGTCCTGTTCGATGCGAAGGGGGACCCGGTGGTCCGCGCCGATCCCTATGGCTGGGATGACCGCGTGGCCGTTGCGCTGGGGTTCGGTTCCGCCAAGAGCCATCTGCTGCGCAACGCCACCGGCGACATCGGCCCGTGATATCGCCTTCGCGATTCCCTTTCCCGAATCGCAATCGGCGTCCACGCCCGGTAAATTCTTCATGAAAACAACGTCATCGACACAAGAAAAACAGGCAGATCGCCCGTGACGCTCGCCGTGAATTGCGGCAAGACCTGCCTGACTGCAGATCGCGGGGAACCGGGATCGATTTGGATACTTTTGATACGTCGTGTGGAGCGATGGAAGATGGAGATGCCAGCGTGCACGACGACACGGTTCCCGAGAGGCTTCGCGCCTTCTTCCAGGATTCCCCTGTTGCACTCGCCCTGGCTGCTCCGGACCGTGACAATCCCCTCATCCTCGTCAACCGCCGCTTCGTCGAGCTGACAGGCTATTCCCAGCAGGAACTGTTCGGCCGCAATTGCCGCGTGCTGCAGCAAGACGCGGAAAGCAGCGAGGCACGGGTCAAGCTGCGGGCCTTCCTCGATGACGAGAACGCCCCGAATGTACGCACCCCGATCCTCAATTTCACCAAGGACGGCACGCCCTTCGTGAACCTGCTCTACATGTCGCGACTGCGACAACTGAATGGTGAGCCACGCTACATCTTCGCCTCTCAATTCGATGTCAGCCGCGCCCAGCCCGGGCGACTGCAAACCTATGACCGCGACCTTGGCCAGACCCTGACCAAGCTCAGCCCGGTCGCGGCAGAAAGCGGGATCATCGTCGAAGGGACGCTGACCTCGATAGCCAACTCGGCGGCAACGATCGCGCAGGCGAAGCTGGCGCTTGCCGGTCTAGACGACAGCTCATTCCTGTGAGCCGAGGGGAAGAACGCATGGAAGCGGGAAGCTGTGCAGACACCGGGGCCACCGTTCCCATCATCGGCATCGGGGCATCCGCTGGCGGTCTGGAAGCCCTGCGCGAGATGCTCTCCGCCGCACGGCCACCGACGAACCTCGCCTTCGTGGTCGTCCAGCATCTCGATCCCAATCACGAAAGCGTGCTGGCCCAGCTTCTCGATCGGGCGAGCCCGCTTGACGTCCTCCAGTGCGAAGGCGGCGAGGAACTCCAGCCCGAGCGTGTCTACATCATCCCTCCCGGGAGGGGCCTGGCCATCCGCGAAGGCAGACTGCAACTGACCGACTTCGCACAGCCGCGCGGCCTGCGCCGCCCGATCGACGACTTCTTCATTTCGCTGGCGGCCGACCAGCAGGCCAATGCCGCCTGCGTGATCCTTTCCGGGACCGGCGCCGATGGTTCGACCGGGCTGCGCGCAATCAAGGAACACGGCGGCGTCTGCGTCGTCCAGCAGCCGGAAACCGCACGGTATGACGGAATGCCGGTTGCGGCCGTCGGCACCGGACTGGTCGACTACGTCAAGGCCCCGGGCGAAATCCTCGACTGTCTGCGGGCCTTTTTCGAGCGACGCTCCGGAGAACCGCACGACGAGACAGCCCAGCTCGTCGCCGACCATGTCGACGATCTGTGCGCCACCTTGCGCCAGGTCATCGGTCACGATTTCTCCGGCTACAAGCGATCCACGCTGGTGCGCCGCGTGGAGCGCCGTATGCACGTGCTCAGCATCGACAGCGCCAGCGCCTACGTTCAGCGGGTGCGCACCGATCCCGGCGAATGCGAAGCCCTGTTCCGCGACCTGCTGATCAACGTCACGCGTTTCTTTCGCGACCCCGACATGTTCGAGGCCCTGCGCGCCAAGGTCATCGAGCCGCTGCTGCAGGAGCGGGAGGCCGAAGAGGAAATACGCGTCTGGGTGCCGGGCTGTTCAAGCGGCGAGGAAGCCTACAGCATCGCCATGCTCTTTGCCGAAGCCGCCCGCGAGCAAGGTCTGGCGAACCCGGTGCAGATCTTTGCGACCGACATCGACGAACAGATGCTGCAGGTCGCGCGCGAGGGAAGCTATCCGGCAGCCGCGCTGGCCGATATCCCCCTACCGATGCGCGAACGCTGGACGGTACCGCACGGAGAACGGTTCTCCATCGCCGGGCAGATCCGCGACCTGATCCGCTTTTCGAACCACAGCGTCGTCAAGGACCCGCCCTTCTCGCGCATCGACCTGGTGTCCTGCCGCAATCTGCTGATCTATTTCGACGACCGGTTGCAGCAGTCGGTCATGCCGATCCTGCATTACGCGCTCAAGCCGGGCGGTTACCTGTTCCTCGGCCCCTCGGAGAGCATCGGCCGCTTCGACAACCTGTTCCCGGCGCTGGATCATCATGCCCATATCCTTGAGCGGGCGCCGGGCAATCCCACTTACCCAATCGACCTGCCGGCCAACGAACACAACCAGCCCAGCCGCACTCCCGCTTCGGCCATGCGCATCGGCAAGATGAAGGCGTCGGAAGGCGGCATGGCGATCCAGCGGCTGGCCGAAGGCTACGCGCCGCCGGCCATGGTGGTCAACCAGGACGGCGCGGTGCTGTCCGCCTACGGCAAGCTGAGCCGCTACTTCGACTTTCCGGTGACCCGGACCGGCGGATCGAACGCCATTTCGCTCGCCAAGCCGGGCCTGCGTGACGTGCTGGGCCCGCTGGTGCGCCAGGCCCGCGATAGCGGCAAGCGGGTCGTTGCGCGTCAGGTCGAAGTCACTTCCGACTACGGCGTTCAGCCGATCGAGGTCATCGGCGAACCACTGGGCGATGGCACCTTGCTCCTGATCTTCCGCGACCGCGGCCCGTTCAAGCCCTTCGAGGCCACCGACCTGTCCGAGATCGAAAGCGGCGACGATCACATGGAGGCACTTGAGGAGGAGCTGCGGCTGACCCGGCACAAGCTGCGCACCGCGGTCGAGGAACTGGAGACTGCCAACGAGGAACTGAAAAGCTCCAACGAAGAAATGATGTCGATGAACGAGGAACTGCAGTCGACCAACGAGGAACTCTCGACCGTCAACGACGAGCTCAAGAGCAAGGTCGACCAGCTTACCGTCGCCAACTCCGACTTGCGCAATTTCTTCGAATCCACCGAACTGGCCGTGATCATCCTCGACCGCGACCTTCGCATCCGCAGCTACACCGAGGCGGCAACAACGATCTTTCCGCTGCAGGTGACCGACCGGGGGCGTTCGCTCGCCGATGTCGCCACGCGGCTCGACGAAGGCGATTACCTCGACGATGCCCGCGCCGTCGCGACCCACGGCGAGCCGATCCAGCGCCGCGTACGCACCCGCGACGGCAAGCGTACGCTTTCGCTTCGGGTGCTGCCTTACCGCACACAGCATGGCACCATCGACGGCGCGACCCTGGTGCTGACCGACATTACCGATGCCCTGTCGATGGAACACGATCTCGCCGCCGAGCGGGAACGCCTCGACCTTGCCGTCAGGGCTGGCGGAATCGGAGTGTGGGAATACAGCGTCGATAGCGGTGAACTGATTGCGGACGCCACCAATCGCCGCCTGCTGGGCCTGCCCGCCACCGGCGAGGTGCGGATCGACGATGCCTTCGCGAACGTCCATCCCGAAGACCGCGCGACGATCGAGGCGAACCTGCGCAAGGCAAGCGCCGCGAACGACGATTTCGAAGCCTCGTTCCGGGTCATGTTGCCGGACGACAGCGTTCGCCACCTCAAGAGCTTCGGCCGCCTGATATCGAGTTCCGAACCGAAGCGGCTGGTCGGTGCGGCCATCGACATGACCCCCGAGTACGCACTGGCAGAAACCCGGGCGTTGATGCTGCGCGAGATGAACCACCGGGTTAAGAACCTCTTCGCCGTGGTCAGCGGCATGATCTCGGCTGCCGGCCGCTCACACAACGACGTACGCAGCTACAGCGAGGACCTGCGCGAGCGCATTGCCGCGCTGGGGCGCGCGCATTCGCTGGCGGCCCCTTCGGGCGACCAGCAGTCGATCCCCTTGCGCGCCTTGATCGAGACGACGACCGCCCCCTACGACGGCCACGCGCGGATCGAGTTGCATGGCCCGGATGTCTCCATCGAGCGCTCCTGCCTGTCCTCACTGGCGCTGATCCTCCACGAATGGACGACCAACGCCGCGAAGTACGGCGCGCTCGGCGGCGACGGCGGTACGCTCTCCATTAGCTGGGAAACGAAGGAAGACGGACTGAGTCTCCACTGGCAGGAGCGCAGGCGAGGCGACGTTGAGGTCGCGCAAGGCAACGGCTTCGGAACGCTGCTCGTCACCACGTCCGCGCGGCAGCTCAAGGCCGAATTGTCACGCGAGGTCGACGATGAAAGTTATCGTCTGCACATGCAGCTTCCGCCCCGGGTGATCCTGGCATGACGCGCTCCGTGCTCATTGCCGAGGACGAACTGATCGTCGCGCTCGACCTCGAGGCCATCGTCGAGGAGGCTGGCTTCGAGGTCGCGCAAACGTGCGAATCCCTGTCTTGTACGCAGGAGGCGCTCGATCACGGGATGCCTGCCTGCGCGATCCTCGATGTGCGTCTGGTCGATGGCGAGGTCTATCCAGCCGCGGACCGGCTCAATGCCGCCGGCGTCCCAATCATCTTCCACTCCGGCCATGCCGACGAGGCGCAGTTGCGCGACCGCTACCCCGAAGCGCAGTTTTGCCCCAAGCCCAGTTCACCCTGGTCCCTGCGCGACGCCCTGCAACGTGCAATGACGCAAAAAAGGGCGGAATGACTGTCGACCTCGCAGTCCCGTTACGCCTGACCGGCCAGTGCAGCGACGCATTCGGGGACATAGAGCCCGATGCGGCAATGCAAGCCTTCCTCGCGAAAGTCGAGCTCCGCCTTGCTGCCATATTCGGCGGCGAGCCCCCGCTCGATCAGCCGCGAGCCGAAGCCCTTGCGGCCTGAGGGCTTCACAGGCGGACCGCCCAGTTCCTGCCAGTCGAGCGCAAGATAATCGCTATCCTCGGCCTCCCGGAACCACGCGATGCGAATGCAGCCCGTCTCGTTGGACAAGGCGCCGTATTTCATGGCGTTCGTCGTCAGTTCGTGCAGTGCCATGGTCAGGGCCACGGTCAAACGCGGAGAAAGTGAAATGTCCGGCCCGCTCGCCTCGATGCGGCAGGCATCGGCCCCGGCCGCAGGTGCAGTCGCTTCGCGCACGACTTCGGCCAGCGAGGTCATGCGCCAGCTGGCATCGGTGAGCAGGTTGTGCGCGCCTGCCAGTGCCCGCAGCCGTTCCTCGAAAGACTGCCGCGCGCTGCCGGCCATCTCGACATTGCGGAAGGACTGCGAAGCCAGGCTCTGGACGATGGCGAGAGTATTCTTGACGCGGTGGTTGAGCTCATTGATCAGCAGGTCCTGATGGCGGGCCGCTTCGACCACCTCGGTCATGTCCTGCCCCTGCACGAAGATCGCAGAGACGTCCCCATTCTCGAAAATCGGCTGATAGATGAAATCCAGGAAATGGCGATCGCGAGGGGCACCGGGCTCGATCTCGAAATAGACCTCCTGCGAACGCCCGTTGTAAGGCTGGCCACTGCGCCGCACTTCATCGAGAATTTCGATAAAACCCTGGCTGACAATTTCAGGGAGGGCCTCGGCCAGCTTGCGACCGATCAGCTGCTCGCGACCGACAAGCTGCGTATAAGCCTCATTGACCATGGCGAATTCGTGATCCGGTCCGACAAGCACTGCCATGAATCCGGGCGCCTGCTCGAACATTCGGGTAAGACGGGCGCGCTGCGCCTGCAGATCGAGGTTGCGGTGCTGCACCGCATCGGCCCTGCGAAACAGCCCGCTCTCATCTCGCAGACTGCGCAGTCGGTGCAGTTCGGTCACGTCGACCGTGTGCTGCAGGATCGCATCCACCTCCCCGGCGCTGTCCAGAAGCGGCGTATGGGTCGCGCTCCAGTACCGCTGCTCCATGGAGCCGTCGGGCGAAGCGATGTCATAACGGATCAACGCAATTTCATCGATTTCGGCAGTCTCCACCACACGCTTCAACGAAGCGCTGAGCAGTTCGAAACTGTCGCTTCCGGGATCGCTGGGGAAGGCATCGAACATGCGCCGCCCGATGATCGACTCCCTGGTGCGCATCGTCGCACGCAAATAGGCATCGTTCATCCAGACGATCGTCTCGTTACGGTCCATAACGACGTAAGGATTTGGCGAAAGCGAGAAAAGCGATTCAAAGTCCAAATTCACTGACGCCTCAATTCTGCCACGCCCGACCGGTGGTTCTTGCCGCAGACTGTGGTGGTGCCGGTAACTTGTCAATGACAGGGCCAGAACCGCATCGCGACCCATCGCACCGAAAGAGCCGGATACCCTTTCCGCCTCTTGCGTGACTCCTGGCGCTAGAAGCCGAACCCGATGCGCGCTGCAATACTGGCAGACGGCGCACCTTCACTCAGGCCAGCGTTGCCCTCCAAACTCAGGCGCATGTTGTCTTCAAGGCTTGTTCCGAGCCCAATACCGATGGCCTGTCTGTCAGCGAGGGTTTCTGTCGCGGCTTCTTCATAGGAATAGGAGAGAGCCGCAAAGGTGTGAGCGCCAAGCTTCATGCGCGCTCCCGCCGATCCGCTCAGGGTATTGTGGACATCGAAGCCGTCCGGTTCTCCCAGCACCGTATAGCCCAGCGAAAGGAACGGTGTGAGCACCCCCATTGGCCTGGCCACCTGCCCGACAACAGCGTAGTCCGCCTTGCCGGTACCCAGCCCCTTGGCAACAGATGCGGTCGGCAGTTTGACCGATGTGCCAAGAGACGTCGCAAGGCCCGCAAGGGGCAAGTCAACGGATGCCTGAATCGTGAGATCTCCGATCCCTTCACGCGTGCTTCGCTCCAGGGTCGACGAACCGGTTGCAAGCAGCGGCGTGCCCAACAGTCCACCCTGGCTGACGATGACGCCAGCTGGAGCGCTCGTGCGCACATAGGGAAGCGATGCGCCGATGTGGAATCGTCCCTTCGTGGCCGTAACGGTGACCGGAACCGCGACCGTTTCGAACCTGTCGTCGGTGCCGTAGTCGCCTTCCTGATATATGACGCCGGTACTCACTTCGCCGGACCAACCCTCAGCTCGCGTGCCGGTGCCATCGCGGTCAGCGGCGATGGCAGGCGTCGCATTAAACAAAAGAACCAGTGCCGCCGAAGCAGCGTGAAACATGCGCATTTCAATATCCGCCTTGAATGTTTGCATTTCGGGCTGACAGGCCCGGCCACCATGCCGCGCTCGGCGCGGAAGATCGGACCGACGGCCTGTCGGTCAGAATTTCGGATGAAGTCTCCGCGCCCCTTCCGGCGTTGCGGCCTGCACTGGGCATGCGACCGTTGCTGCGGTCGTGATGTCGATGATCATGGGTGTACCTCCTGCCAATTGAATTTTCGAAGCATCACTCGTGAATGATGCGGCTTGGCTGAGAGAACGCGTGCGCCGGTCAATTTCATCCGCGCGCTCGGAGAATTTATTGGCATGTCCGCAAATCGCGCGGGTCGGAGCGGCGGGATGGCTTCGAACAGAGCCTTCAGCGCCGCAACAAACAGGTCATAACGATAGATGCGACCGGTGCGACTTCCCCGGTCGGGGTTACAAACACCTCCGCCCGTTTCCGCCGTTTCTACATCATCAGAAAAGTCAGCTCACTCAGAGTGCTGCAGCACCGATGGTGGCGAAACGCTTTACAGGTATGGTGGCCATGATAAGCCTCTCGATATGAATGGGGCGCGGGAGGCTTGGAGATGATAAAGGGTGCGCGGGTTCCTGAGCGGGCCTATCTGATCGTACTCTGGGCAGTTTCGGTCATCTTCGCCGGCTTCATCGTCGGCTTCGGCAACCTCGTTATCGGCGACCTGCCGCAGATCGAAACGACGGTTTCGCCCGATCAATTCGTCGACAAGACGCGAGACAAAGCGCTGCAAAGGGAACTCAAGCAGGCCGAAGATCGCCGCGGAGCAATTGACGACAAGCTCCAGATCGCCCGGCTACAGCTCGAACAGGCCCGCCGCGCCTCGCAGACCGCCACCGAGACCTTCCAGGCCTGGATCCAGACCCGGAGCGCAACCACCGATCCCCAGCAGGACCCCGAAGTGGTTCAGCGCACCCGTCAGCTCGAACAGCTCAAGGGCAACGAGCGCGTGATCCAGGGTCGGATCAACACGCTCGAGAACGAACGCCTGCCTCTCGAACAGCGCGCCACGGCACTGCGCCAGGAACAGAACGACCTGCAGGACGCGGCCTATCCGGCTTTTGAGAAGGCCCTGTTCTGGCAGGAACTGCGGATCTTCCTGCTACGTCTGGCGCTAACCCTGCCAATGCTGCTGCTCGCCGCATGGCTGGTCGCAAAGCGGCGCAAGGGCGCTTACTGGCCGCTGTCACGCGGCTTCGTGATTGCCGCGGTCTTCGTCTTCTTCGTCGAACTGGTGCCCTACCTGCCCAGCTACGGCGGCTACATCCGTTACGGCGTGGGCATCCTGCTTACCGTTGCCGCCGGGCACTTCCTGATCAAGAACATGCGCCACTACCTGGAAAAGCGCCGGGAAGTGGAAGCGCAGGCGGAGGAAGAAAGGCGCAAGCTCGTCTCGCACGACGAAGCCTTCAAGAAGATGTCGGCCAAGGTCTGCCCCGGCTGCGACCGACCGATCGCCGCAATGGAAGGCAGTGAGACGAACTTCTGCGTCCATTGCGGGATGACGCTCTTCAATCACTGCAGCAAATGCGATGCCCGCAAGATGGCCTTCTTCCGCTACTGCATGGCCTGCGGCAGCCCCGCGCAGGACGCCGCCAAGGCAGGCACCTGAGGGCCAATCGAGCTCAGTCGCGCAATTCGGTCTTGAGCACCTTTCCGGCCGCGTTGCGCGGCAGTTCAGGAACGATCCGTATGCTGCGCGGCACCTTGTAGTTGGCCATGCGCTTGCGCGACCACTGCAGCAGTTCGTCCTCGCGCAATGACGACCCTGGACGGGTGACCACGTAGGCACGCCCCACTTCGCCCAGACGCTCGTCCGGCGTGCCGATAACCGCCACCATGTTCACTTCGGGATGCGTTGCAATCAGGCTCTCGACCTCGGCCGGGTAGACGTTGAAGCCGCCGGAAATGAACATGTCCTTCTTGCGGTCGGTGATCCTGAGATAACCGCGCGCATCGATGGTGCCGATGTCCCCGGTATGAAGCCACCCCTCGCCGTCGATCGCCTCGGCGGTCGCCACCGGATCGTCGAGGTAGCCCTTCATTACGGAAGGGCCGCGCAGCCACAGTTCACCGGGCTGGCCGGCGGGCAGGTCGTTGCCCTCGTCATCGACACAGCGCACTTCCATGCCGGGCAACGGATAGCCGCAGGTATTGGCAACGGTTTCGGCATCGTCTCCCCGGCAGGTCATGGCGACTGCGCCGCATTCCGTCATGCCATAACCATTGACGATGTTTTGCATCCCCAGTTCGTGACGCATCCGTTCAACGAGAGCCGGCGCCACCGGAGCGGCGCCGGTGACGGCAACGCGCAGCGAGGAAAAGTCGCGCGCTTTGCCGCCGTCCAATTCCTGCAGCAACGACTGGTAGATGGTCGGCGGCCCGGGCAGGAAGCTGATGCGGTTGTGTTCGATCTGACGGATGGTTTCGGCCACGTCGAAAACCGGCATCGGCACGATCGTCGCACCGCGGGTGAAGCAGACGGCCCAGCCCGCCTTGTAGCCGAACGTATGGAAGAACGGATTGACGATCAGGTACCTGTCGCTTGCGCGAAGATCGACCCTGACGGCCCAATCGCCGAAGATCTGTACCGCCTGTCTATGTGCCGTCAGCGCCCCCTTGGGCTTGCCGGTCGTACCCGATGTGAAGATGATGTCGCAGATATGATCGCCGGTCAGCCGCGCAAATGCAGCATCGACTTCGGGGTCCTGTGCGCCGTTCCCGCGCGACACGAAAGCCTCCCAGCCCTTGTCGAGATGCACGGTCTCGCCAAGGTCGGGCAGGTCTTCCGAGGCAATCAGCTGAGCGTAGTCCTGGCCAAGAAAATCGGCTGGCGCGAAAAGGATCTTCACCCGGGCGCGGCGCAGGATGTCGGCTGCCTCGGTGCCTTTGAAGCGCGTGTTCATGGGCACGATCGTGGCGCCCACGGTCTGCGCGCCAAGAGCTGCGAGTATCCACTCGCGCGTATTGGGCGCCCAGATCGCGATGCGATCGCCGTTTCTGATCCCGCTGGCCAGCATGGCCGATGCGGCGGCCCGGGCATCGGCCCAGACCTGTGCGAACGTCCAGGTCTTCTCGCCGACGATCAGGCCGGTAGCATCCGGCCAGGTTTCGGCCGCCGCTTTCGCCGCGCCGGGGATCGTCGTCGGCCAAGTGCCCATCGCTTCGGTCATGATCTGCTGTCTCTCGCTCAGGCGACTTCGAACAGACCGGCAGCGCCCATGCCGCCTGCCACGCACATCGAGACGACGACGTACTTCACGCCGCGCCGCTTGCCCTCGAGCAGGGCATGACCGACGAGGCGTGAACCGGTCATGGCGAAAGGGTGGCCGATGGCGATACCCCCGCCATTGACGTTTAGCTTCTCAGGATCGATGCCCAGCTTTTCCTGGCAGTAGACCGCCTGGCTGGCGAAGGCCTCGTTGATCTCCCAAAGTCCGATGTCATCGATCTTGAGGCCAGCGCGGTCGAGAAGCTTGGGAATCGCGAAGACCGGCCCGATACCCATCTCGTCCGCGCCGCAACCCGCAACCTGAAAGCCGCGATAGAGACCAAGGATCGGCAAGCCTTCCTTCTGCGCGGTGGCAAGGTCCATGAGCACTTGCGCGGAAGCCCCGTCGGAAAGCTGACTGGCGTTGCCCGCCGTCACGTGCTGGCCTTCCTTGATGACCTGCCCGTTCCTGAAAATCGGATTGAGGGCCTGCAGCTTCTCGAACGTCGTGCCGGCCCGCACGCCCTCGTCCTTCGTCAGCGTCACCTCTTCCTTGCCGGTCTCGTTACCCTCCTTGTCGAAGAGGGCCTTGGTGACGGTAATCGGCACGATCTCAGCGTCGAATGCGCCCGCTTCCTGTGCGGCAGAAGCGCGACTCTGGCTCTGCGCGGCAAAGCGGTCCTGCGCTTCGCGGCTGACGCCGTAGCGCTCGGCCACGACTTCGGCGGTCTCGATCATCGCCATGTAGGCGTAAGGGTCGTGCTCCTTGACCCATTCCGAGCGGTTGCGGAAATTGGGGTAGTGCTTGTCGATCGTGAGCGAGACGTTCTCGGTACCGCCCGAGAGCGCACAGTCGATCTCGTTGGCGATGATGCCGCGCGCGGCAAAGGCCAGCGCGTTGAGGCCCGAGGAGCACTTGCGGTCCATCGCAAAGCCGCTGGTCGTATCGGGCAGCACCGAACCATGCACGGCAAGACGGCCGATGTTGTAGCTCTGGGTGTTCCACTGGTTGGCGCAGCCCATGTAAACGTCGTCGATGCGGGCCGGATCGATCCCGGCGCGCTCGATCGCGGCGTTGACGACATGGGCGGCCATGCGCGGCGCCTCGGTATCGTTGAACGCGCCGCGATAGGCCTTGCCGACACCGGTACGGGCAGTGGAAATGATTGCAGCTTCGCGCATCGTGTCAGTCCTCTCAGGCAAATCCGTGCATGTTGAGCGGGCCGAAGTAGGCGCGCATCTCGATGATCTGGTTGTTTTCGTTGAAGCGGAACGTGTCGATCACATCGACGCGCTTGTCGCTGCCTTCCCAGTGTAGGTGCACCGAGAAGGGGAAGACGGCATGGTCCGCGGTAAGGCGCACCGGGCCTTCGAGCGTGAGCTTCGCGCCCGTCTTCATGGATTCGGCATAGAAGACGAGGATCGCCTCTCGCCCGACGTGGGGCGGCGTGCCGACCGGGTCCTCGACCGTGGCATCCTCGGCGAACAGCGCCGCCACCCGCTCGGGGCTGCCATCGGCGAAGGCGGCAACGTATTCGTGGACCGCGGCTTCCATCCTGACGGGATCGGGCATTACTCTGTCTCCGGAAAATAGCGGCTGATGGTGTCGATCACGAGCGCGGGCTTGTCGCTTCCCTCGATTTCGACCGTGACCCGAACGGTCGACTGGATCGCGCCCTTCACGTCCTCCACCCTGACGATCTCGCCCGTACCGCGAATGCGCGAGCCGACGCGGACCGGAGAAAGGAAGCGGGTCCTGTCCATGCCCACGTTCACGCCGGCCGCAAAGCGGCGAACCTCGATCATCTGCGGCAGGAACATGTTGACCAGGCTCAGCGTCAGATAACCATGGGCGATCGTGCCTCCGAACGGCCCGTCCTTCGCGCGCTCGACGTCGACATGGATCCACTGGTGATCGCCTGTGACATCGGCAAAGCCATTCACCCGCTCCTGATCGATCAGCAGCCATTCGGTGGGGCCAAGCTGCGTGCCTTCCGCACCGATCAGGTCGGCCGGGCGTTCGAAGACCTTCGGCGCGCTCATGCGTGCTGGCTCGAGACCGGAACGATCTCGCCGGTCATGTAGCTGGACAGGTCGGACGCGAGGAACATCATCACGTTGGCGACTTCCCAGACTTCCGCCGGGCGGCCATAGGCTTCCTTCTTGACCAGTTCGGCCAACGCCTCTTCGGTCGTCACCTTGGCGAGGAAGGGGTGCATCGCAAGGCTGGGCGCCACCGCGTTGATACGCACGCCGTGATCGGCTGCCTCGACCGCTGCGCAGCGGGTGAAAGCCATGACGCCGGCCTTGGCCGCAGCGTAGTGGGCCTGGCCCTTCTGCGCACGCCAGCCCAGCACCGACGCGTTGTTCACCATGACGCCCGACTTTTGCGCATACATCGAAGGCAGAAAGGCACGGGTCATGCGGAACAGACTGGTGAGTGTCACATCGAGCACGCGGCTCCATTGCTCGTCGGTCATGTCGACGACACTGACCTCGCCGCCGAGCCCGGCATTGTTGATAAGCACGTCCACCTTGCCGAGCGCCGCAAGCGCGCCATCGCGCAGACCCTGGACAGCCTCTTCGCTGGTAACGTCGCACACGAAAGTGGCGGGACGTGCGCAGCCCACTTCATCGGCGATACGGTCGGCCGCTTCGCCAAGGCGACGCTCGTGAAAGTCGCTGATGAGCAGCCTGGCGCCCTCTTCCGCGGCGCGCTTGGCAGCCGAGAAGCCGATGCCGGTACCGGCCGCAGCGGTGACCACCACGGTCTTGCCCTTCAGCATGCCAAGGGGCGTGGGATAGGAAGGAACGGGTACGGTCATGAGTTACCTCTCGGTTCGCGGGGCAGCCCGAGGCCGCGCTCGGCGATCAGGTTGCGCTGGATCTGGTTGGTGCCGCCGTAGATCGTGTCCGAACGGCTGAAGAGGAAGGTATTGGGCAGGAGTGTCCATTCGTAGGCGTCGCCCGCGGCGATCTCGCCGGCCTGCCCGAGTACTTCCATGGCCAGTTCGCCAAGGTCACGCCGCCAGGTCGCCCACTGGATCTTGTAGGTCAGCGCCGCGCCGTCGAGCCCGGCCGCATCCGCGTTCGAGAGCATGCGCAGCGCGCCGTAGCGCATCAGGTTGAGCCCGATCTCCGCCCTGGCGATCTTCTGCCGCGTGACTGGGTCGTTCGCCTTGCCGTTTGCCCGGGCAGCCTCGATCACGGCATCCAGTTCGTTGCGGAACTGCATCTGCTGGGCCAGCGTGGAAACTCCGCGTTCAAAGCCCAGAAGCGCCATGGCAACGCCCCAGCCCTGACCGCGCTCGCCCAGCATGGCGTCTGCCGGGCAGCGTGCCTCGTCGAGGAAGGTCTCGTTGAACTCGGCCTCGCCGTTCATCTGGCGGATCGGGCGTACCTCGATCCCGGGCTGGTCCATGGCCATCAGCAGGAACGACAGGCCCTTTGGCCCCTTCGATCCTTCTTCGCTACGGGCAACGACGAAGATGTAGTCGGAGAAGTGCGCGAGGCTGGTCCATACCTTCTGCCCGGTCACGACCCACTCGTTGCCCTCGAGGTGGGCCTTGGTCTTGACGTTGGCCAAGTCCGAGCCGGCATTGGGTTCCGAATAACCCTGGCACCAGATTTGCGTGCCCCCGGCAATGCCCGGAAGATAGCGGGCTTTCTGCTCCTGCGTCCCGAAAGCGAGGATCGTCGGGCCGGCCAGCTCGACGCCGATATGATTGATACGGTTGGGCGCACCCGCGCGCGCGTATTCCTCGGCGAAGATCACCTGCTGCGCCAGGGTGGCATCGCGGCCGCCCCACTCGACAGGCCAACCGATGCAGGACCACTGGTGCGCGGCCAGCTGCCGTTCCCACTCCTTGCGGCGTTCGACCTTGGAAACAAGGTTGGGGATGCCGACGATATCCCTGAACTCGCCAGCCATCTGACCCTGCAGCCAGTCCGCAGCTTCGGCGCGGAATGCCTCGTCCTCGGCGGAAAATCCCAGCTTCATGAGGCTTCTCCAATGGTCAGGCGGGCGACCTGTTCACGGTGCCAGTCCCCATCGCCCATCATCGAGCGGATCGAGGTGGCGCGCTTGAAGAACAGGTGGGCATCATGCTCCCAGGTGAACCCGATGCCCCCGTGGAGCTGGATCATGTGCCCGGCGCATTCGAAATAGGTGTCGGCGCAGAAGGACTTGGCGGAATGCAGGGCAAGCTGCGCCTCGGGCGCGCCTTCGTCTACTGCGCAGGCCGCCCAGTAGACGGCGGAGCGTGCCTGCTCGATCAGCACCATCATGTCCGCCAGACGGTGTTTGTACGCCTGGAACGAGCCGATCGGACGGCCGAACTGCATGCGCTCGGTGGAATACTGTACGGTGCGGTCGAGCGTCGCCTGCGCGCCGCCCAGCGCCTCTGCGGCAAGACAGATCCACCCCCCGGCATGAAGCGCTTCGCGCGCAGGGGCAAAATCCAATGCCTGTGCATTGGCCCCTTCAAGCGTGACAGTCGCAAGCGGCCGCGTCTGGTCCATGGTCGTATGGCTCACGACACTCAAGCCGGCGTCTTCTGCCGCGACCAGCCAGGCTGCGTCCTCTCCCACAAACACGAAGAGATCCGCAAGGCTGCCATGCGCAACAAAGGGAACCGTACCGGACAGCCTGCCGCCTTCGACCTTGAGCGCGGGCGCATAGGCCGCAGCGGCAATCGCTTCTCCCGAAATAAGCGGGCCCAGCCACTGCTCTTTCTGGGCAATGTTGCCGCCTGCGGCAATCGCCTGCCCCGCCGTCGCGAGCCCAAGCAACGGGATGGCGGAAACCTGCGATCCAGCGGCCTCGGCCACGATCGCAAGCTCCACCATCCCCAGCCCGACACCGCCGTCCTCCTCGGCGATCCCGATGCCGGAAAGCCCCAGTTCCTCGCAGAACGATGCCCACAGTTCGCGGTCGATGCCGCCTGCCTCCATCGCAGCGCGGGTGCGCTCGCTGGTGGCGTTCTCGGCAAAGAAGGTCTGCACCGTCTGAGCGATCATCGCCTGTTCTTCGGTAAAGGCGAATTCCATGCCTCAGCTCGCTCCGTAAACGGGCTTGGCCGGATCGCGGGTCTCAAGCAGTTTGCGCACGATAGGATCGAGTTCGTCCGCCTCGAAGCGCGCGCCCTTGTCGATAGAGGGGCTGTCGGTCCAACCCTGCGAGAGGAATATCTCGCCGCCCTTCAATTCAAAGACCTGCCCGGTCACGCCCTTCGACTGCGCCGAGACGAGATAGGCAACCAGCGGCGCCATGTTCTCGGGCGCGAATACGTCGAACTCGCCCTCCTTCACGTCCATGTCGAAGGCACCGGTGTTCGTCATGCGGGTGCGCGCATTGGGCGCAAGCGCATTGGCGGTCACGCCAAGGCGCGCCAGTTCGGCCGCCTGGACCAGCGTCAGCGTAGCGATACCGCCCTTGGCCGTCGAATAGGCGGACTGCCCGACCGAACCCTGAAGCCCCGCACCGCTGGTGGTATTGATGATGCGCCCGTCAACCGGCTTGCCTGCCTTGGACTGACCGCGCCAGTATTCGGCAGCGTGGCGCGAAGTGCAGAAGTGGCCGCGCAAGTGAACGCGCAGGACTGCATCCCATTCCTCGGGCGTGCAGGTAAAGAACATGCGATCGCGCACGAAACCGGCGTTGTTCACCACGGCGTGGAGCTCACCGAAATTGTCCAGCGCGGCCTCGACCATGCGCTTGCCCGCGTCCCAGTCTGCCACGTCGTCGGTATTGGCGACGGCCTCGCCGCCCATTGCGCGGATCTCATCGACCACGCGCTCGGCTGCACCCCTCGTTTCTCCGTCCTCGCCGTGCGTGCCTACGCCCAGGTCATTGACAACGACCTTGCAGCCTTCTGCTGCGAGACCCAGCGCATAGGCCTTGCCGAGGCCATTGCCCGCTCCGGTGACGATCGCGACGCGACCTTCGCAGATACCCATTATTCCGTCCTCTCGTATCTCAAAGTCGTTCGATGATGGTGACATTCGCCTGACCGCCACCTTCGCACATGGTCTGCAGGCCATAACGGCCGCCGGTTCGCTCGAGCGCACCGAGCAGCGTCGTCATCAGGCGTGCGCCAGTCGCGCCGATCGGATGGCCCAGCGCGATCGCGCCGCCCTGCACATTCACCTTCTCGTGCGGGATGTTCAGTTCCTTCATCCAGGCCATGGTGACGCTGGCGAAAGCTTCATTGCATTCGAACAGGTCGATGTCCTCGACGCGCATGCCTGCTTTCTGCAGCGCATACTGCGTCGCCGGGATCGGGCCGGTGAGCATCCACACCGGGTTGGCGGCGCGCACCGACAGGTGATGGATGCGCGCTCGCGGCGTCAGGCCATGTTCCCTGACCGCTCGTTCGCTGGCGATCAGAAGCGCGGCGGCGGCATCGCAGTTCTGGCTGGCAACGCCGGCGGTGATCGCCCCGCCCTCACGCACCGGGTTCAGGCCTGCGAGCCCTTCCAGCGTCGTGGACGGACGGATCGTTTCATCCTTCTCCAGACCTTCGAGCGGCGCGACCTCAGCGTCGAACCAGCCCGCGTCCCAGGCTGCCTGGGCTCGCTGGTGACTGGCCAGCGCGAATTGCTCCATCGCATCGCGGCTGATGCCCCACTTCTCGGCGATCATCTCGGCCGAGCGAATCTGGTTGACCTCCTCGTTGCCATAGCGCGCGTCCCAGCCTCTGGATCCGAGGAATGGACTGTCGAAGCCGTAAGGCTGCCCGGCGAACATCGCTGCGGAAATGGGAATGGCGTTCATTGCCTGACTGCCACCGGCAACGACGAAGTCCTGCGTCCCGCTCATCACCCCTTGCGCGGCGAAGTGGACGGCCTGCTGCGACGAACCGCACTGGCGGTCAATCGTCACCCCCGGCACATGCTCGGGCATTCCGGCGACAAGCCATGCGGTGCGGCCGATATCCCCGGCTTGCGGTCCGATTGTGTCGCAGCACCCCCAGATGACGTCATCGACGAGACCGGGGTCAATCCCCGTGCGTTCGACCAGCGCCTTGATCGGATGTGCACCGAGATCGGCAGGGTGAACCTGGGCCAGGCTGCCCTTCTTGCGCCCGACCGGGCTGCGGACGGCGTCGACGATATAAGCTTCAGGCATGTTCGGCCTCTCGGGCAAAAGTCTGGTCGGGACCGAGCGGCTGCGTCTCGATGCGATGCAGTATCCGCTGGCGGTGGAAGTAGGGCGTGCCCCACGAGTTGGTCAGCGCGAGCGCGCGCTTGAGGAAGAGGTGGACGTCCACTTCCCAGCTGTAGCCCATGGCACCATGCACCTGGATCGAGGCGCGGGCGGCGTGGTCGGCCGCTTCCAATGCGACGATCTTGGCGTGACTGACACGGGCGCAGGATTGAACATCGCCATGGGCAATGTCGGCCGCGGCGGCCAAAACCACCGGGCGTGCGAACTCGATGGCCACCTGTGCCGAGGCGAGGTGATGCTTCACGGCCTGGTAGGTGCCGATCGGCTTGCCGAACTGCTGTCGGTCCTTGGCGTAGTCGACCGCAAGATCGACCGCGCGCTGAGCGAGGCCGAGGCCCTGTGCGGCCGCGAACAGGGCCCCGCGTTCAAGCGCCAGGTCCCAGTCCACCGCGCCCAGCGGCTGCGCTTTCGCCACGTCCCAGTCGACGCGGTAGAGACGCCGGAACGGGTCGATGCTCTCCTTGCGGGTGAGCGTCACGTCCTCGCGCGCGGCGAGATAGGCCTGCCCGTCCTTGTGGAGGACCAGCGCCGTCGCCGCTTCGGCATCGGCCACGTAAGGGTTGGCCGGATGCTGGATCGCGATGATCGCCGCCGGATCGCAGAGAAGCTCGCTGTCCGGCTTTGCCGCCGCCAGCAGCGGCAGAGCAATGCCCGCGCTTTCAACCAGCGGATCGGGCAGCGCATTGTAACCGGCCGCTTCCGCGATCAGCGCGAAGTCCAGTTCGCCAAGGCCCAGACCGCCTGCGTCCTCGGGCAGAAGAACCAAGGGGAAGCCGGTCTCGACGATCTGCGCCCAGCGTTCGGCGTCCAGCACCGCGCCGCTTTCCATCTGCCGGCGCCAGTGATCCGGCGTGCAGGTATCTGCAAAGAGCTGTCGCGCGGTTTGTGCGAACATCTGCTGTTCGTCGTTCAGGGTAAAGTCCATGGGCCTGTTCCCCCTTACTTGCGCGGCAGACCGAGCATGCGCTCGGCGATGATGTTGCGCTGGATCTCGTTCGAACCGGCGTAGATCGGTCCGGCGAGCGCGAAGATGTAATCGTCGATCCAGTCATGTGCGCCCGGTTCGCTGAGCAGTTCGGCTTCAGGACCGAGGATCGCAAGCGCGGTGCGGTGCAGGTGGATGTCGAGTTCGGACCAGAAGATCTTGTTCGTCGACGCTTCAGGCCCGATCTTCGCCCCCGCAATGAGGCGCGAAGCGGTCTGGTAGATCGACAGCGCATAGCTTTCCGCATTCATGAAGGCGCGCACGACGTCGGCCTCCAGCGCGGGATCGATGCCCGGTTCATCCTTGCGCGCCTGCCAGAGCTTCGCGAGTTCGGCCGCCGCAACCTGATAGCGCGCCGGGCTACGCAGCATGAGGCCACGTTCGAAACCCGCCGTTGCCATGCAGATGTGCCAACCCTGCCCTTCGTCGCCAAGGCGGTTGAAGGCGGGAACGCGCACGTTCTCCAGGAAGATTTCGGCAAAGCCGACGTGGCCGTTGATCTTGCGGATCGGATTGACCGTCACGCCCGCGGCATCGAGCGGGAAGAAGATCAGGCTCATGCCGTGATGCCGCTCGCTGCCCGGGGCGCGAAACAGGCCGAAGGCCATGTCGGCAAAGGCGGCGCGGCTCGACCAGATCTTGTGGCCGTTGAGGACGTATTCGTCGCCCTCAAGCACAGCCGTCGCGCGAACGCCGGCAAGGTCGCTGCCCGCCATCGGCTCCGACCACGCCTGCGCCCAGATTTCCTCGCCAGAGGCCATCCTGGGCAGGAACCGGGACTTCTGCTCATGCGTGCCGAATTCCATCAGCGTCGGGCCAAGCAGAAAGATGCCGTTCTGGTTGACGCGGCCCGGGGCCCTGGCGCGGTAGTATTCTTCCTCGAAGATCAGCCACTGGATCAGGTCGAGCCCGCGCCCGCCGTATTCCTTGGGCCAGGTAACCATGCCCCAGTCGCCGGACTTGAGCGCCTTTTCCCATTCACGGTGCGCCTCGAAACCTTCGCGCGTGGCATCGAAATGTTCGAGCGGGACGGCAGGCACATGCGCTTCCAGCCATTCGCGCACTTCGGCGCGGAAAGCCTGCTGCTCGGGGGTGTACGTCAGGTCCATCAGAACTTTGCCGCCTTGCCGGTTTCGACGAAGGCATCGCGGCTCTTCTGCGAATCTTCATGCATGTACATTTCCAGCGTGAAGCCCTGCTCCCAGCGGTAGCCGCGATCGACGTCGCGCGGCTCGAGGCCGTTGAGCGCTTCCTTGGCGATCATGAGTGCCTTGCGGCTCTTGCCCGCGATCACTTCGCAAAAGGCCCTCGCCTCGCGCACCAGATCGACGCGCGGCACCACCGTCTCGACCGCGCCAAGGCGATAGGCTTCCTGCGCCGGGATATTCCCTCCGGTAAAGAAGGCGGCCCGCACCTTGTGTAGCGGCAACATGCGTGAAAGGTGGCTGGCCCCGCCCATCGCGCCGCGATCGACTTCGGGCAGCGAGAAAAAGGCATCGTCAGCCGCGATGATCGTGTCCGACGCGCCGCAGATGCCGATTCCGCCGCCGATCACGAACTTGTGCACGGCCGAAACGACCGGCACTTCAGCCTCGCGGATAGCCTTGAAGGTCAGGTAATTGCCCCGGTTGAGCACGGTGATCCGCTCGGGGTGCGCCTGCATTTCCTTGATGTCGACACCGCCGCAGAAGCCGCGCGCGTCCTCGGCCGCGCGGATCAGCACGCAGTTGACCTCGGGATTGCGGCTCGCTTCGGTCACGATCGCGGGGATCGATAGCCAGGTCTCGCTGTCGAAAGCATTGACCGGAGGCACGTCGAAGACGATTTCGGCGATACGGTCCTTGATTGTCGTTGTGATCGGCATGTTGCGTCCTCTCAGGCAGCGCCAACCGGCTGCTGCGCTGGCACGCCAAGGGCTTCGAGCCGCTCGCGTGCCTGTTCCATGATGCGGTCGACCAGCTCACGGCAGGTCGGCACTTCGGCAATCCGGCCACCGACGACGCCCGTCGCCATGACCCCGTGTTCGACGTCTCCCTCGACAACGGCCTTCTGAATCAGCATCGGCATCGTCGCGGCCATCATCGCCTGCTTGAGCGGCATCGCCCCGTGCGAGGTCATGCCTTTCGCGGCCTTGATGAATTCAAGCCAGGACGCGCCGGTCTGCTTCTTCATCTGCATTCCCGCTTCCAGTGCGCGCAGCCACATGCCAAGATTTCCGGACCTTTCGATCCGATCCATCAACTTGCTGCGGATCATGCGCTGGGGAATGCCGTCGAGCCTGGTCGTCACGACGATCCCGTCGGTGGAAGCCTTGAGGTATTCGGCCTTGGTGACGTCAGGCACCGGGCTTTCCTTCGTCAGCAGAAAACGCGTTCCCATGGCGATGCCTACTGCGCCGTAGGACAGCGCGGCCACCAGTCCGCGCCCATCGGCAAAGCCGCCGCATGCGATTACAGGAACGTCAACGGCGTCGAGCACCTGCGGCAGCAGCACGGTGGTCGGCACCGAGCCGGTATGCCCGCCGCCCTCACCGCCCTGCACCGAGACCATGTCGACACCCAGTTCGACCATCTTCTGGGCGTGCTTCACCGCGCCCACGGTCGGGATGCACAGGATGCCCGCGTCCTTGAAACGGCCGATCATCTTCGCGTTGGGCCCGCGTCCGAAGCTCACCGCACGCACCTGCTCGCGGTTTTCGAGGATCAGTTCGACGATCCTGTCCGCACCGGGCTGGAACGAGTGAAAGTTCACGCCGAAGGGGCGGTCGGTACCCTTGCGCACGGCAAGGATCTTCTCTCGCACTTCGTCAGGCGTCATGACTGCCGCACCGAGGAAACCGAAGGCCCCGGCATTGGAGCTGGCGATGACCAGCGAGGGCTCGGCCACCCAGCCCATCGCGGTCTGGATGATCGGGGCCGAACAACCCAGACGTTCGCACAGGACGGTATGGAGCGGGTTGCCCATCACGCTTCTCCGGCGTCCTTCTTGTTGGCGCTGGCCGCCGACTTGCCGCTGACGCCGGCGATCGAGTTGCCGGTGACCAGGTCGTTTTGCGCGTGGGCGAAGTGGTGCATGTGGAAGACCGCATCCATCGCCGCGCGCTTGCCGCGCAGTTCCTCGACGTGGTTCACCGCCTGCTTGGTCAGCCAATTGCCCAAGCGCGCCTGGCCGGCAAGCTTCGTCGCCCAGGCGGTGACCGCTTCGCGCAATTCGGCGCGTGGCAGCACCTTGTTGACCATGCCGAACTGCTCGGCGCGCTGCGCGCTCATGCGCTCGCCCAGCAGCAGGAACTCCTTGGCGACGCGCGGTGGCAGTTCGTAGGCGTGTGCGAAGTACTCGACGCCCGGAATGCCCATCAGCGGGTTTACCGGGTCCTGGAAGAACGCATCGTCCGATGCCACGATCAGGTCGCAGACCCAGGCCAGCATCAGACCGCCCGCCACGCAGGCGCCCTGCACCATCGCGATGGTCGGCTTGGGCACGTCGCGCCACCTGCGGCACATGCCCAGGTACTGCTCCTGCTCACGCGTATAGAGCAGTTCCGCCCCCGGCTTGTTGGTATGCGGCGCCACCATCAGCCGCTTGTCGAATTCGCGGTGCAGGTCGCGCCCCGGCGTGCCGATGTCATGCCCAGCCGAGAAGTGCTTGCCCTCGCCGCCCAGGACAATGCAGCGTACCGCGTCGTCGTTCGTGGCCTTCTGGAAGGCGTCGTCGAGCGCATAGGTCATCTGACCGTTCTGCGCGTTGTTGAACTGCGGCCGGTTCATCATGATCCAGGCCACGCCATCGACGACAGTGTACGTAACCGGCTCTTCGGTCTCGTAGACGATGTCGACGCTCTTCGGTTCGACGAGATCGCTCATCCTTGCTCTCCCTTTTTCCTTTACCCGCTCAGCCGCGGAGGGCCGGCGGGTTGTCCCTGATCACGCTTTCGCGAATGTTGTGCGGATCGAGGCTGGCAATGATGGCGAGCGCTTCGGCGCCCGGCAGCGGCGTTTCACCAACGTCCTCGGCCAGTTCGAGTTCGAAGCCAGTGGCTTCCTGCACTTCGTCGAAGGTTACGCCGTTATGCAGCGAGATGACGCGCATCGCATTCTCCCTGCCGCCGAAGTCCATCACGCACAGGTTGGTGACGATGCGGCGAAGATCGATGGCGGAGTAGTTGCCACCCGCCACCCGCTTGGCAGGGTTGTATCCGGCACCGGAAATCATGTCGACTTCGCCGGCTACGAATACACGCGGGCTATGCGCCGGGAAGAAGAACGAGTTGGGGTGGTAGATCGTATTGCCGGGAAACCCGCGCACGCCCAGCATCTGCGTCTTGGGCTGCTGGTAGGTGCCGCCCATGTAGGACAGATTGATCTGGCCGAAACGGTCGATCTGCGTGGGCGTGACCATCGCGTGACGGCGCCCCGTCCAGACCGCGCTGTCGAAGAAACGCGAGAACGGCAGGTGTCCGGCAGGCTTGCGGTCGTCATAGGCGCGCGGCCCGATCGGTACCGGCTGCTCGACCAGATAGCATTCGCCGTCGGTCATCATCAGCTCGGGGCTGTGGGTCAGCTTGGCGAGGCTGGCCCCCAGACGCGGCACCGGACCGACGCCGGTCGCGACGATTTCCCCATTTCCGCGGAAGGCCTCGGAGGCCGCGAAGATGCAGAGTTCTGCAAGAGTAACCTGGGTCATCAGAATATCGGGAGCGGAAGAGCCGCCACCGCCTCCTTTCCGCCATTGCTTTCAAGGTATTGCGCTTCACTTGCGCCGACGAAGCGGTCCTTCACCGCGTCCCAGTCGCCAGGATCCTTCGCCGCACCGGCGTAGGCCTTGAATGCCTTCATGTCCCAACCGTAATGGGGCGGCATCGAACTGGGATGGGCGCCGCATGGCATCTCGACGACACCGCTGACGAAGCAGCGTTCGAAAAGGTTGGCCTGCGCCTGCTCGGGATAGTGGTCTTCCATGCGATCCACCATTTCCTCGCATGAAATATAGGTCTTCGCGGCCGCCTTGGCGAACCATTCGTCGTAATAGACGTCGGGCCCGAAAACCTGCACGTTGCCGCGCCAGTCGGAACGATTGACGTGGATCAGTGCAACATCGAGCTTGAGCGCGGGCATCGCAATCAAGGTCTCGCCGTCCGCGTAGGGCGATTGCACCGTCTTGAGCCCGCCCAGTTCTGCAAGATCGGTACCCAGGCCAACGCGGGTGGGCAGGAAAGGCAGCTGAAAGGCAGCGGCCTTCAGGCCCCACTGGAACATCCCCTCGTCGACTTCGAGGACTTCCAGCTTGCCGGACTCGCGCGCCTTGCGGAACCACGGCTCGAGCGGGATCGCATCGAGCGAGACGAACGCGAAGACCAGCTTCTTCACCTTGCCGGCCGCGCAGAGCATCCCGACATCGGCGCCGCCATAGGCAACGACAGTCAGGTCCTTGACGTCGGAGCGCATCAGCTCGCGCACCAGCGCCATGGGCTTGCGACGCGGCCCCCACCCGCCGATCCCGACGGTCATTCCGTCCTTGATCTGCGCGACCATCTCCGCCGCGCTCATCCGCTTGTCGAGCATCATGCCCCTTCCTCTTGTTCCTGCTGTTCCTTGAGGGCTTTCTGCCAGGCCCATTCATGGCCCCAGACGCTGATCCCTTCGTGCTTGGTCACCGCCCAGTTGGCCGGATCGATGATCAGGCTGTCGCAACCGATCTCAAGGTCGAAACCCGAGGGCGTCTGCACGTAAAACCCGGTCGTCTCGTCGTTGACGTGCCTGCCCAGCGTCGCGCTTTCCGGATAGCCGAAGCGCTTCATGCGGTCGTGCGCCTTGCCCACTTCGATCAGGTCGGGAAGCTCCAGCATGATATGCACCGCGCCCGAAGGCGGAACGGGGCCTTCGCCGAAGGCGATCGAATGGTGGCGACCGTTGTCCGCGTGCAGGAAGGCAAAGCCCATCGACGGTGCGTCCGGCCCCATCAGGTGGAAGCGCGGCATGTCGGTCTCATGGAAACCCACGACATCGCGATGGAACGCGATGGTCTCATCAAAATCGGGAGCGGAGAATACCGCATGGCCCATGCCCAGATCCCCGGTCAGGAATTCCGGCACGCCGATCGGCGAAAGGAAAGGCGTATCGCTGCGTGCATCGCCGCAGTAGAACTCCAGACCGTTTCCGGCCGGATCGCTCGTGCGGAACATCGCATCGGCGCCACGTCCCGCGGCCTCGCGCACATCGGCCCATTCCACCGAACGACCGGCCTCGGCAATCCTGAGCGCCAGGGCATCGAGCGCGGTGCGATCGGTCAATTCATAGCCCGCCGCGACGAACCATTCGCGCGCACCGGTCTCGATCCTGAACCGGAACACCCGTTCGTCGACGCGGTAGAGCGAAGCGCCATCGCCCGCATCGGGCGCACGCATGGCTCCGACGAATTGCGTGAGGAAAGTATTCCATTCCTCAGGCCTCGCCGTTTCGACGACGACATAGCCAAGTGCCTTGATACCCATGTTCAGTTCAATGTCCTTTCACGAGGTCGAGGAAGTACGGACGCTCGCCACCGCCATCGACGTTGATGCGCGCGCCACTGACCCATGAGGCCATCTCCGAGCAGAGCCAGAGCACCGCGCCCGCCGCATCCTTGCCCGTCCCCATGCGGCCCAGCGGCATGGAGGCGCCAACGCGGGTCTGCGCTTCCGCCTCGCCGTAGGTGAGTTCGGACGTTTCGGTCTGCATGAGCCCCAGAATCAGGGCATTCACGCGGATACCGTCAGGCCCCCATTCCTGCGCGAGGCTTTGCGTAAGATTGAGTAGCCCGGCCTTCGCAGCTCCATAAGCTGCCGTGCCGGGGCTGGGCCGGATGCCCGATACGCTCGCAATATTGACGATGCTTCCTGCGCCCGCAGCCTGCATCGGCGCATGGGCGGCCTGGGCCATGTACATGGCCGCATGAAGGTTAAGGCGCACGATCGCATCGAAGAAGCGCGGGCTCGCGCTTGCTGCCGGGGCATCGGGCGATCCGCCCGCATTGTTGACCAGAATGTCGAGGCGGCCGTGGTCTTCGACGACAGCCTGTACCAGCGCGCCAGCCTGATCGGCCTCGCGTATGTCCGCAGCACGGAAGCACACGCCATCAGGGAGATCGTCCGGTTCGTTACGGCCACAGACCACCACCGAGGCACCCGCCTGCGCGAGTGCAGCGGCAATGCCGCGGCCCAGCCCACGCGTGCCGCCGGTGACGATGGCAACCTGCCCAGTAAGATCGATGGTCTGCTTGCCCATCACGGGCTCCTCTCTCCTGCGAAACCGATTCGGCCAACGGAAATTCGCGTCCGTTCTAACCTTGCCTATCTGCACATATCGAAAGCTCAATGGCTTTTCAATTGACGATTTGCGTATCACATGCCATTTATTTTTACGAATGCAGCGCAAAGCGGCGTTGCTCCGATTCGTTACGAGGGAGAGAAGACCGAAATGGCCAGCACAGCTTCAGTCACAGATGCGGCCGCAGCGATCCCGACGCCCGGGCAACTCGTTGAGCGCGCACGCGCCATGATCCCGGTATTGAAGGAGCGCGCCGCGAAGTGCGTTGCCGATCGGGACGTGCCGGCAGACTCGATTGCCGAGATGCAAGCCGCCGGCTTCTTCCGTATTCTCCAGCCGAAGCGCTGGGGCGGCTATGAAATGAGCCCGAATGTCTTTTACGACGTGCAGAAAGCGCTCGCCGAAGGCTGCATGTCGACAGGCTGGATGTTCGGCGTCGTCGGCTGTCACCCCTACGAAATCGCGCTGTTCGATGACCGGGCACAGCAGGAAGTCTGGGGCCGGGACACGAGCGTACTGGTCTCTTCGTCCTACCAGCCTGTCGGCAAGGTAACGCCTGTCGAAGGTGGCTTCAGGCTATCGGGCCACTGGGGCTTTTCCACCGGCTCCGTCCATTGCGACTGGGTCCTGCTCGGCGCCATGGTGCCGCCGAGCGAAGAAGGCGGCGCGCCGGACATGCGCACTTTCCTGCTGCCCCGCAAGGACTACAGGATCGACCGCGATGCCTGGCAGGTCTTTGGCCTGCAAGGCACGGGCAGCCACGACGTCATCGTTGACGATGTATTCGTCCCCGAATACCGAACGCACCGCTCTGTCCATGGCTTCCTTTGCGAAAATCCGGGCCAGAAGGAAAACGACGCGCCGCTCTTTACCCTCCCCTGGGCGCAGGTCTTCACCCGCTCGGTGTCCACCGCAGCCTTCGGCGGAGCCCGCGCGGCCGTGAATGCCGCGGTGCAGATCATGAAGGACCGCGTGTCGACCAACACCGGCAAGGCATCCAAGGCCGATCCGTTCCTGCACGCGGCCATCGCCAAGGCCCATGCCCAGATCATAGAGATGGAAACCACGCTGCGCGTTACCTTCGACGAGCTCATGGGCTATGCCGAGCGCGGCGAGAAGGTGCCCATGGAGAAGCGCACGCTGTTCGTCTACCAGTCGTCCACCGTGGTCCGCCGTCTTGCCGATCTTGCCGACGAGATGATGCGGCTGCTGGGCGGACGGGCGATCTACAACACCAGTCCGATCATCCAGCCGTGGCTCGACCTGCACGCCGGCCGCGCCCACGTGGCCAATGACCCGAACAACCGCACCGCCGATCTCGTCGGTTCGATGCTGGGCGAAGAGCCCAAGTTCACTTTCCTGTAAGGGGGCGAGGCATGGCTGACATGAAGGAAGCGACGTACCGCGTCGCTGGCGGCTACGACATTCACATACGCGAGTTCGGACAGGGCCCTGTCGTGGTGTTCTTCCACGGCAGCGGTCCCGGTGCGTCGGGCATTTCCAACTTCCGGCAGAACGTCGACGCATTCGTCGAGGCGGGCTACCGCGTCGTGCTGCCCGATCTCATCGGCTACGGCTCCTCGTCGAAGCCTGAAGGAATCGACTATACGCTGACGCTCTTCGTCGACACCATTTACGATGCCCTGCGCCAGCACGGCATCGAGAAGGCCTCGCTCGTGGGCAATTCGCTGGGGGGCGGCATCGCCATCGAAATCGCCGCCGATCACCCGGACTTCGTCGAGAACATGATCCTCATGGCGCCCGGCTGCATCGAGGAACTCGATGTCTATTTCGCCATGCCCGGCATTGCCAACATGCGCTCTTCCTTCGGCAGCCCCGATTTCTCCGAGGCCGACCAGCGCCGCCTCAACGAGAGTCTCGTCTATGACCCGGCCATGGTCACCGACGAACTCGTGGCCGAACGCTTCGCAGTGTCGAAGACCCAGCCCAAGGACGTCATCGTGCGCATGCGCACGCACAACGTGCGCCCCCGCCTGCCGGAACTGAAAATGCCGATCCAGCTGTTCTGGGGACGCGACGAGGCCTTCATGCCGCTGACCGGGATCGATTACTTCTTCGAAGCCTGCGAAGACGTGCGCTGCGTGACCTTCAGCAAGGTCGGCCACTGGGTCCAGCTCGAGCGCGCGGCCGAATTCAACCGATATGCGACAGGGTTCCTCGATGAGCACTGCTGAAACTTACGGAAAGGCGCTCTACGACGCCCTTCGCGGTCGCAAAACGCTCACGCCGCTCATCGAGCAGGATCCGTCGCTGACGATCGACGATGCCTATGCCATCAGCCTGGACTTTCTCGCCCGCCGCCAGGCGGACGGGGAAAAGGTCGTCGGCAAGAAGATCGGCGTCACGAGTAAGGCCGTGCAGGACATGCTCGGCGTGCATCAGCCCGACTTCGGCTTCCTGACCGACTGGATGTATGTCGAGGGCGACATCGACATCGACGACAAGGCGCTCATCGCGCCGCGCGCCGAGGCCGAGATCGCGTTTGTCCTCAAGCAAGGACTGAAGGGGCCGGGTGTGACGGCAGCCGACGTGCTGGCCGCGACGCAAAGCATCGTCCCGTGCTTCGAGATCGTCGACAGCCGCATTTCCGACTGGAAGATCGCCATCGTCGATACCGTCTCGGACAATGCGTCCTGCGGCGTCTATGTGCTGGGCGAGGATCGCCTCGATCCTGCCGGGCTCGACCTGCCGGGCCTGCACGTGGCCGTCACCAAGAACGGCGAGCCGCTGTCCGAAGGCTACGGCCATGCGGTCCAGGGCGATCCGGCGCAGGCCGTGGCCTGGCTTGCCAATACCCTGGGCGAATACGGCGTCACCCTCGATGCGGGCGATGTCATTCTCTCCGGTTCGCTGGTCCCCCTTGCCCCCGCGGTGAAGGGTGACCGTTTCGAAATGACCTTGAGCGACTCCAACCCGGAAAATGGGGGCCGCAAGCTCGGCTCCTGCATCGCGCAATTCGTTTGAAGGCCAATTGGTTTAAAGGACTCTGACATGGCACGCGTGAAGGCGGCAATCATCGGTTCGGGCAATATCGGTACCGACCTGATGATGAAGATGATCAAGTATCCCCAGAACATGGAACTCGCGGCCGTCGTCGGCATCGATCCCAACTCTGAAGGCCTCGCCATGGCCCGCGAGCATGGCATCGCCACGACGCATGAGGGCATCGAGGGCCTCAAGAAGCTGGCCTGCTATCCCGAAATCGGCATAGCCTTCGATGCGACCAGTGCCTACGCGCACAAGGTCCACGACGAAGCCTTGCGCGCCGACGGCATCCAGGTCGTCGACCTGACGCCTGCCGCAATCGGTCCGTTCACGGTGCCGCCGGTCAACATGCACGCCAATCTCGATGCGCCCAACGTCAACATGGTGACCTGCGGCGGACAGGCGACGATCCCGATGGTCGCTGCCGTCAGCCGTGTCGCGACCCGCGTCCCCTATGCCGAGATCGTCGCGTCGGTCTCCTCGCGCTCGGCAGGCCCCGGCACGCGCGCCAACATCGACGAGTTCACCCGCACCACCGCGAACGCGATCGAGAAGGTCGGCGGCGCCGAAAAGGGCAAGGCAATCATCATCCTGAACCCTGCCGAGCCGCCGATGATCATGCGCGACACGGTCTTCACGCTGTCGGAAGGCGCCGACGAGGACGCCATCCGCAAGTCGGTGAAGGACATGGTGGCCGAAGTGCAGAAGTACGTGCCCGGCTATCGCCTGAAGCAGGAAGTCCAGTTCGAACGCTTCGGCGACAACAACAAGCTCAAGATCCCCGGCATGGGCGAGTTCACCGGGATCAAATCGATGATCATGCTCGAGGTGGAAGGTGCGGGCGACTACCTGCCCAGCTATTCCGGCAACCTCGACATCATGACCGCCGCCGCCAAGGCGACCGGCGAACTGCTGGCCCAACGGCGCATGGCCGCCAAGGAGAATGCATGATGGCCAAGTTCAACGTGGAAGCGGGCGAGAAGCTCTACATCCAGGACGTTACCTTGCGTGACGGCATGCACGCCATCCGCCACATGTACGGCATCGACCATGTGCGCGCTATCGCCAGCGCCATTGAGAAGAGCGGCGTGGACGCGATCGAGGTCGCTCACGGCGACGGTCTCTCGGGCGCCAGCTTCAACTACGGCTTTGGCGCACATACCGATTGGGAATGGCTCGAGGCCGTGGCGGATGTGCTCGACAAGTGCGTCCTGACCACTCTGATCCTGCCCGGCGTTGGCACGGTCGAAGAACTGCGGCGCGCCTACGATATCGGCGTACGCTCGGTCCGCGTGGCGACCCATTGCACGGAGGCTGACGTATCGAAGCAGCACATCGGCATCGCCCGCGATCTCGGCATGGATGTCTCTGGCTTCCTGATGATGAGCCACATGATCGAGCCCGAGGTGCTGGCCCAGCAGGCCCTCCTGATGGAAAGTTATGGCGCCCAGTGCGTTTACGTGACCGACAGCGGCGGGGCGCTCGACATGGACGGCGTGCGCGCCCGATTCAAAGCCTATGACCGGGTGCTCAAGCCGGAAACGCAGCGCGGGATGCATGCGCACCACAACCTTGGTCTTGGCGTCGCCAATTCGATCGTTGCCGCCCAGTGCGGCGCGGTGCGGATCGATGCCAGTCTCACCGGCATGGGCGCCGGTGCCGGCAATGCGCCTCTGGAGGTGTTCATCGCCGCCGTCGACCGTAAGGGCTGGAATCATGGCTGCGACGTCAATCTACTGATGGACGCGGCCGAAGACCTCGTGCGCCCACTTCAGGACCGCCCGGTCCGCGTCGATCGCGAGACGCTGAGCCTTGGCTATGCCGGGGTCTATTCCAGCTTCCTGCGGCACGCCGAAAAGGCCAGCGAAACTTACGGCATCGACACCCGCGCGATCCTCGTCGAACTCGGCCGCCGCAAGATGGTCGGCGGACAGGAAGACATGATCGTCGACGTCGCCCTCGACATGCTCAAGGAAAAGAACGCCTGATCCCATGACCGAATTTTCGCTTCACCGGCCTTTGCCGGTCGCCGAAGTGCCCGAGTGGCACTTCGACACCGATGTCGTCGTCATCGGCTTCGGGGCGGCCGGCGCCTGTGCGGCCATCGAAGCGGCTGATGCAGGTGCCAGAGTGGCGCTGTTCGAACGCAATTCGGGCAGCGGCGGTGCTTCGGCGCTCTCGGGCGGCGAGATCTACATTGGTGGCGGCGGCGGAACCGATGCGCAGCGCGCGGCGGGTTTCGAAGATACCACAGAAGCCCTCGCCGCCTACCTCAAGGCGGCGGGCGGTCCTTGCGCGGACGAGGCCAAGTGCGACCTTTATGCGCAGCATTCGCTGGCGCATTACGATTGGCTCAAGGCGCAGGGAGTGCCCTATCGGGGTAACTACCTGCCCGGAAAGCACATCGAACCTGTAGACGATTCCACGCTGATCTGGTCGGGCAGCGAAGCGGCCGAACCCTTTTGCGATATCGCAACGCCCGCCCCGCGCGGTCATGTCATCCAGCACGCGGGCTGGGGCGGCGGACGACCATTGGTCGATATCCTTGAGGCGCGCACACGCGACCTCGGCGTGGAAATCGTCACCGATGCCCGCGCCATCGCGCTCATTGCCGATGGCGAGCGGATCGTCGGCGCAGTGCAGCGCATCGACAACGCCAACCACTTCGTCAAGGCAAGCAAGGGCGTGGTGCTTGCCACCGGCGGCTTCGTGTTCAACGAAGAGATGCGTCGCAAATATTGCCCCGAGACCTTCAAACTCAGCGATCCCATCGGCGACAAGGACGACGGTACCGGCATCCTGCTCGGCATGGGGGCCGGTGGAGATGCCATCCACATGGAGCAGTTCTTCACGACCTGCCCCTGGACGATGCCCGAACCCCACGCCTACGGCGTTTTCGTAAACGTCGCCGGACAGCGCTTCATCAACGAGGACTGCTACCACGGGCGCGTCAGCCGCTACGCGGTCGATCAGCCCGGCGGCAAGGTCTACCTCCTGCTCGACTGCGCGCATTTCTCGCAGCCGCTCGATATCGCCAACATGCGCATTACCGGCACCGGGGAAACCTGGGCCGAAGTGGAAGCAGAACTGGAGATGCCAGAAGGCACCCTTTCTGCGACCATGGAATTCTACAACCGCCACGCCCGGGAAGGTCGCGATCCCCTGTTCGGCAAACGTCAGCCGATCCTGACTCCACTGGAGGAAGGGCCGTTCGTCGCGCTCGAACTCGATTTCCACGACAGCTACTTCAGCTTCTTCACGCTCGGTGGACTGCGTACGAATATCGACGGCGAAGTGCTCGACCGGGAGGGCGCGCCCATCGCAGGGCTCTTTGCCGCGGGACGCTGCACGTCCGGCCTGCCCGCATGGGGCCATGGCTACAGCTCCGGATTGAGCCTCGCCGACTGCACCTTTTTCGGCCGCCGGGCAGGAGCCAAGGCCGCGCAGACATAGCCCGGCCACGAGACCGGAAAAACGACAAGAAACA
This sequence comes from Novosphingobium sp. KN65.2, assembly GCF_001368935.1. NCBI lineage: Bacteria > Pseudomonadati > Pseudomonadota > Alphaproteobacteria > Sphingomonadales > Sphingomonadaceae > Novosphingobium > Novosphingobium sp. KN65.2. The sequence goes on along the minus strand of NZ_CCBH010000147.1, from coordinate 11,582 downwards.
TTGGGAGAGAACACGATGATCCTCAAAGACAAGGTCGTCATCATCACCGGAGCAGGCCCGGGCATGGGGCAGGCGATGTGCCGTGGCGCGGCCGCTGAAGGCGCGAAAGTCATAGTCTCAGCGCGCTCGAAAGACGCGATCGAGAGGCTTGCCGGCGAAATCGTCGAAGCCGGAGGTGAGGCGATTGCCGTACCCTGCGATGTTTCGAAGACCGAACAGTGCAATGCACTGGCCAAGGCCGCCCTGAACAAGTGGGGTCGGATCGACGGCCTCGTCAATTCCGCATACTACCACCCCGACTGGTTGGGCCTCGACACCCATTCCATCGACCAGTTGCTGATGGCGTTGGACGTCATCGCCGTGGGAGCGGTGCGCATGGCGCAAGCCGTCATCCCGACGATGCGGGCGCAGAAGTCAGGCTCGATCGTCAATGTCTCGACGCTGGCCACGCGCAAGCCGATGCCGGGGGAAGGCGGCTATGCGATGGCCAAGGCCGCCCTCAACCAGATGAGCCGCCAGCTTGCAGTCGAACTTTCGGGCAGCGGCATCCGCGTCAACACCGCCCTGATGGGATGGATGATGGGCGCCCCACTCGAGGAATACATCGCATCGCTGGGTGACGGGGCCGAGGCCTTCCGCAACCAGCGCAGCGCCGAAATTCCGGTCGGCCACATTCCGCCCGACGCCGATTGCGCCAAGGCGGTCTATTTCCTGCTCTCCGATTATGCGAGCGAGATGACCGGGGCCGCGCTGGACGTCAACGGCGGCGACTGGGTTGCTGTTTGAGGGAGCGAAGAACATGCTGGATTGGATGAAAAACGCGCCAAAGCTCAACGACGATCCGGTCAGCGGCTTTGATCCCGATGCTGTAACCGTGGGCGATACGGTGGAAATCGACGCCCCCGCGCGTATCGTGTGGGACATCCTGACCGACTTGGCCCGTTATGCCGAATGGAATCCTTTCTGTGTGCGCGCCGTCTCCACGCTGGAGATGGGCGCAGCGGTCGAAATGACGCTCGTCAATTATGCCGCTCCGGGATCGCTGGTCCCCAACTGCGAGTATATTTGTGCCTTCGAACCGGAAAGGCTGCTGAGCTGGGAAATGATCCACAGCGATGCCTGGCCCTATCCCGCCCGTCGCGACCAGATCATCGAGGCAACTGGCGACAACACCTGTCGTTACCATTCGACCGACGCGTTTCTCGGCAACAACGGAATCCATGTGTACCGGTTCGCCGGTCCCTGGGTGAAACGCGCCTTCGACGACAGCGCACGGGCATTGAAAGCGCGCGCCGAAGCAATGTTCACGGCACTAGAGGAAGCCTGAAACCATGGCCTATACCCTGCAACACCTGAGCGATCTGGAAGATATCAGGACGCTCAAGCACCGCTATTTCCGCGGCATCGACACTGCCGACATGGACCTTCTGGCGTCGCTGTTCACGGAGGACGTCGCCGTCGAGTATCGCGGCGGTTCCTACAAGGTAGCACTGTCCGGACGGGACGACATGATCGAATTCCTCGCCAATTCCTTCCATTCCGGCACAGTGGCGATGCATCACGGCCATATGCCGGAGATCAGGCTGACCGGAGACAATTCAGCCGAGGGGATCTGGTACCTGGAAGATATCTTCATCAACCTCGAAGAAAAGACCCATACGTCCGGGACGGCGATCTACCGCGATCAATACCGGCGTGAAGGGGGCGTCTGGAAAATCGCCTGCACCATCTACGACCGGGTCATGGAAGTCGTCCTTCCACTCGATCCGGCGATCCAGATCACCGCGCATCACCTTGCCCGAACCGGGCGCAAGCCAGATGAGCGCCGCGACATCAGCCATCTCATCGAATGGACCCAAGCGGTCTGAGCGAACGCGCCATCGGCACCTGGCTCAAGACGAGCGGCAATCGTTCCGACAGGATTATCGCCACCAAGGGCGCTATGTTCGACGCGCGCGCAGGGCTACCGGCATTACTACGAGGCCGAATACGAAACGCTGCATGAAACGCTTCCGATCATGGCCTATGCCCCCACCAGCGGCGGCTACTTCGCCATGAAAGAAAAGCGTGAAGTCGCAACCGATCTCGCCACGCGCTATGGCAATCCCGTCAACCAAAGGCGCTTTGCGGCGGCGCAAGACTTGGCAAGGTGCCATGGCGTGGCGATCAACGACGTGGTGCTCGCCTATCTGGTCAACCAGCCGAACCAGACGATCCCCGTATTGGGCGGATCCAGCCCGGCCCGCATCGAAGAAGGCGTCAGAGCCGCCGACCTAGATCTTAACCCGGAGGAACTGGCGCGGCCGCGCGCCTGACCGCTTCGACCGCACGGCGAGCCCTGACACCACGCGGCTCGCCCGAGAGCAGCGCGCTGTGACGGGGTATCTCCACGCTCACCGGGCAGTGTTCCGGCAATGCCCCGAGAAATCCGCCTACGTCGAACACGCCTTCGCCCGGCAGGAGTCGCTCGCCTGACGCCTCCGCACCGAGATCATCTGTCGGGCATGCCTGCGGGCCATCGCAGGCTTGCGCAAACAGGACAAATTCGTCCGGAGCTGCGGCAAGTTCGGTGATCGATCCGCCTGACCGCATCAGATGCAACAGGTCGACATTGACACCAACCCTCCCCGGCCGGTCCAAGGCCCGAACCAGATCGAGCGCGCCAGCAAGCGATCCGATCTGAGACAGCGGATAGAACTCGGCGGCTACCGCGAGGTCGAAACCGGCCGCAAGGTCGCAAAACCCGGCGAAGTTTTCAGCGCGGCGCGACACCTCGCGATCGTAGCAAAGTACGTTGACAAGACCTGCACCCAACTCGGCTGCGCATTCCATGGCCACCACATAGTCCTCGACGCGGGTACGCCCGGCCAGAGTGAACGGATAGGCAAGGTCCAGCGTGACGCCGTGATCCGCCATGCGCTTGACGAGGTCACGCCGACCGGAACGATCCGCGCACAAGTCGAACCTCGGCATCGTCGGCAATACCGGCATCGACTGGATGAAAAGGCAGACACCGGTACAGCGCGCATCGTGCGCAGCCTCGACAAGTTCGACCGGATCCGCATCGATGACCGTCAGATGATCGAGTGAGAGGCGCATTGCCGCACCGTACACGCCCCGGCCTTATTAGGCCATAGTTTTTACGCAAAATGCCATTATTATTTATAATAAAATTATCTTTGCATCCAGTTGTAAGGAAAATAATACGCAGATATCGATCACGCAGGATTTGCCCTTTTACATCTATCGAGGGATCGCGCCGGTCGTCGATCCGACCTGCATGAGGACATAAGGGAAGACGGCCCCATCGGCGCAATGCTTCCGGGCCTGGAGCAGACAAAGTTGCTACACATGGGAAATGGGAGCCCTAGAGCCGAACCACTTCCACTTGCGGGACAGGGTGGTCCTTGGCACCCAGCCAGCGCCAAAGCCCGGTCCCCTCACGATGTCCGGCAAGATCGATCCAGTTGGCGAAACCGGGATCTGTGTCGGCGCAAACGACGATGACGCTGCCGTCCGGCTCGTATCTGGCCATGCTGCCATTGATCCAGACGTGCGGGTTGTTCACGTGATCGAGCGATTCCATCCACCAGTTGTCGAGCTGGAAATTCCACATGCGGCACTCTGGCGGCGTTGCCCGGATGACCAACGCCTCGCCGGGCTGAAGATCGAAGTAGATATGCCCATACCAGATATTGGGATCGCCGCCGGCGCGGTAGAAGACCGCCTGATCACCGTCATAGATCCGGTTCGGCTGCGCCTTGAACCACTCTGACCAGTCGGCGAAAGTATTGGCGGTTCCGCGCACCCACTGCGCCGCGCCTTTCAGCTGGCTCTCGATCTGCTCGGGCCTCAGCACAAGCGGTGTCTCGGGACCGGGGCCAATCCGCTCGATGCGGACGTCGGCGGGGACTTGCGTTTTCTTGTCGTCGAACGTCTGGCGTACGATCAGCAGAGACGTGTCGTCCGACATGGGCAACCAGTTGCCCGGCTTCTCATCCTTGCTGACGACGATCTTGAAACTGCCGTCCGGTCCGAACTCCATGTCCGCGAACTCGATCTCACCGGTGGAGGCCATGGTTCCGTCGGTCGCATAGCGGTTCGCCTTGCTGCCGATAGAGAAATAGGGAACCGTATTGCGCTTGCCCGTGATGCGATACTCGCGGTCCGCGCTGACGACGCATTGCTGATAGAGGTTGTCGGGATTGTCTGCGCCGATCTTGATCTTGTCGTCGCAGAGCAGGAAGAGGCGTGGAAAATCGGGATCGGCGCTGTCGACGAGCATGTTGAGCGCCGTGCGCGTCAGGCGCGAAAGATAGCGCAGCCCTTCGGCCTGGTCGATCGCCGCGCCCGGCGCTTCCTCACGCATCAGTACATCTCCGGCCTGCGCAAGCTCTTCGCAGAATTCACGCCATACGTGGCCGAGCTTGGCATTGCCGCACGATGCGTCATTCATTGCAGTTCTCCCGGTTTTTTCGCTTTGCTCAAGGCGCATGAGGCGCCAGAACGGTTGGCATGACCCATTCCCTGGAAAGCCTTGCCGAGCGTCTTCAACGCCTCGAGGACCTCGAGGCGATTCGTTCGATCATTGCCCAATACGGGCCGCTCGCCGACAGCGGCGACGGCGAAGCGCTCTCGCAACTCTGGACCGATAACGGTGAATACGAAGTCGTCGGATTCGCCGCCGCACAAGGGCGCGGTGCCATTGCCGGCCTGATCGAGGGGGCGAACCACCGGTCGCTGATGAGTCAGGGATGCGCTCACCTGCTTGGCCCCGTCGCCATAGAACTGGACGGCGACCTTGCCAGTGCGCGCGGACACAGTGTGGTCTTCCGCCATCTTGGCGACGGGCAGTTCGAGGCGCACCGCGTTGCGGCCAATTGCTGGACTCTCGAACGCAGGGCCGAGGGCTGGCGCGTCATTCATCGCGCCAATGCCCTCCTCGACGGGCAGGAAACCGCCCGCATGCTACTCACCCCGCGAGTTGCCCCCCATCGACCGTGAATAGCGAGCCGGTCACTTTCCGGGCCTTGTCACTGGCCAGGAACGCAAACATTTCGGCGATATCTTCCGGGGCGCAGGCGCCGTTTTCGAGCTTGGGCGCATTGCGCATCACCAATGACCAGTCGACATCACCTTCAGGCGGCGGGGTCTGGGTCATCGGGGTTTCCACATGCCCGGGACAGATCGCATTTACCCGCACCCCGCGAGCGCCATATTCGATGGCCAGCCCCTTGGTGATCGCAGCCACGGCATGCTTCGAAGCCGAATAGGCGATAGTATAGGCGATTCCCTGAAGCGCGGCCGTAGAGGCAGTATTGACGATGTTGCCCCTGGACTTTGCAAGATACGGCAGCGCCGCCTGGCAAAGCACGAAAACGCTTGTCGCATTGATCGTCATCAGGCGCTCGAAGTCTTCGACTGCAAAGTCCTGGGAAGGGCCCCACTTCAGCATTCCGGCAATGTTGCACAGGATGTCGAGCCCTTCCTTCGCCGCCACGTCGACAAGGTGCCGAGACGAAGCGTGGTCCATTGCATCGTAAGATTGGATCACCGGCGGCGTGGCCATCATCGCCGCCGTTTCCTGCAGGCCCTGCACGTTGCGATCGCCGATCGTCACTTGCGCACCTTCGGCAGCAAATCGGATGGCGGTTGCGCGCCCGATACCCGATGCCGCGCCGGTTATGAGCGCCCTTTTCCCTTCGAAAAGCATATGTCTGTCCTTCCCGTCCGGCCGGCTCAGAATTTCACGCCTGCGGTAACGCCGAAGGTACGCGGTTCCGGGAAATAGCCCAGCGTCATCCCGCCGAAACCGGGTCCGAAGTCGATGAAGTTGTTGGGGCTGTCCTCCTTGGTGAGATTGCGCACGAAGGCGGAAATGGACGCCTCGACACCCCCGAGCATGACTTCGGAAACCGTTGCCCGCAGGTTCACGATAGTCCGACCCGGTGACTGCGTGTTGTGCGCATTCTGGTCCGAAGCGATATCCGTGGAGAGCGCATAAGGGAAAGTATAGTACTTCGAAACGTAGCTGAGATCGCCGTAGAGGTTCAGCTTGCCCCAGCCCCCCTCGATCACGCGCCAGTCGACGCCGAGCGCGGCGGTCGTCTTGGGCGCATGGGGGAACGCACGGTTGTCCGCCACGTCGACGCCGCCGTCGATGAAGCTCTTGTACTTGGAATCGAGGAATGCCAGCGAACCGTTGATCGTCACGCCCGAAACGGGCCGCGCGACGAGTTCGAATTCCAGGCCCTGGATGCGGGCCGCACCGGCATTGCGCACGATCGAGGCCGCAGCCCCTTCCGCGGTGAAGATGGCGAGTTGCATGTCCTTGTGTTCGTCCCGGAAGGCCGCGACATTGAACACAAGGGCGTTGCCCAGAAGCTGGGTCTTCGCACCAAGCTCATAGCTGTCGACCTTTTCCGGGCGGTAGGGCCGACACAGCTCGGTGGCTCCGGCCGGACAGCCTGCGGGGGCCGCAGGATCGAAGAATACATTGGTCTCACCGTTGAACCCGCCCGATTTGAAACCACGGGCAAAGCGTGCATAGACGTTGACGTCCGGAGTCACTTCGTAGCTGAGCGTCGCGGCGGGAGAGAAGTTGTTGTACTTCGCATCCGGGAAAGTGCCGTAGGGCAGATCCGCGACGACCGTCGGCGTGAAGATGCCGTTGGCTGCGTCGAGGTTCACCCGCAGGAAGCGGCTGATGTCCTTCTTCTCATGCGTATAGCGCCCGCCCAGCGTCAGCTTGAGCGCGTCGGTGAGATTGTAGTCGAGCTGCGCATAGAGCGCATAGGCCTTGGTATGCGAACCGTAGTTCGATGTCAGGTCGAGGCCGCCCCCGAAATAGGTTTGCGGGTTATTCGTCTCGGCCTTCTCGCTGAAGTAGAAGGCACCCACGACGTACTTGAGCTTGTCCGACAGCGCCTCGCCCGTCACCTGCAGTTCCTGGCTGAAGGCATGGTAGTCGGTAATGCGCTGCGTGTAGGCCACGGCGAGTGGCGATCCGTCGAGGTCGAGGCCATCGGACCATGCGAGGTCGCGATAGGCGGTGATCGACTTCACTTCGGCCGAACCAAGGTTGGCGGTCAGGGTCAGCGCGTGACCATAGCTGCGCGAATGCTCGTAGACGTCGCCATCGATCGAAGCCGTGCCGACCCGGTTGGGGTCGGTGTAGAGATTGAGCGGGAAGAAGGCCCCACCGAAAGCGTAACCGGGTGAGTTCGGATCGAAGATGTCGCGCGGATCGCCATTGCGGTTGACCCGCAGCAGCTGCGAGAACGGCGGAGTCTGCTTGTTCCTGGAATAGTCGTAGGTGTAATCGGCGGTAATGTCGTCAGACAGTTCCGCGCGCAACTGCACCATGAAGCTTCCCGACTTGATCGAGTCCGTCCGGTTGCGGACCGGCAGCGAGGATCCGGGTGTATCGTATGGATCGGGGACAAGGTCGATCAGCCCGTCCCGCTTGCGATACTGACCGGAGACCTTGGCCGAAAAGATTCCCATCTGCGGCAGGTCGATGACCCCGCGCAGCTTCCATTCATTGAAGCTGCCGTAAGTGATCTCTGCCATGCCGCCTGCTTCGCCGCTGGGCTTCTTGGTCACGAGATTGACGGCACCGGCCAGAGCATTGCGGCCATAAAGCGTGCCTTGCGGACCGCGCAGCACCTCGACCCGTTCGAGATCGGCAATGTCGAAGATCGAGCCCTGCGCCTTGGCGATATAGACGCCGTCGAGATAGAGCCCCACCGCAGGTTCCCACGTGATCGCGGGATTGATGGTGACCGAACCGCGGATCGAGATCTGGGAGATCGTCTTCGACGACGGCGCGCGTTCGATCTTCACGTTGGGCGCGATGGTGCCCAGCTTGTCGATGGAATCGACACCTCGGCTTTCGAGATACTGCTCGCTCACCGCCGAAATCGCGATGGGAACGTCCTGGATGTTTTCCGACCGCTTCTGCGCGGTGACGACGATGGCGCCGATTCCGTAATCGTCGTCAGACGTCCCCTGCTGCGCAGAGTTCTCCTGCGCAAGGGCCGGAACGGCCGTGAGGACCGCAACGGTCATCATAGCGGTGCTGCAAAGAAACTTCCTCATCCCATCCTCCTGCGAACGCGCCCGATTCGAGCATCGCGTATTTTTGAACGCCGACAATCTATGATTTCTTGACAGAATGGGCAATAGAATTGTCTATTACGAAGACATATATCATAATATCCTACGCATATATGCATTCATGGAGAGATTCAGCGTGACGGAACGCAGCATTGAAGACCGCCTCGATCGCCTCGAGTCCCTCGAAGCCATTCGCCAGCTTCCCGCGCGCTACGCACTTGCCCTGGACATGCGTGACATGGACGCAATGGTTTCGCTGTTTCCCGAGGACGTTCGCGTCGGTCGTGACACAACCGGGCGCAAGGCCCTGCGCGAATATATGGACACGACCCTGCGCGCCCCTTTCACCGGGACGTCGCATCATATCGGCGGACACGTGATCGAATTCGAGGATGCCGATCACGCCCGGGGCATCGTCTATTCCAAGAACGAGCACGAAACCGGCGATGAATGGGTCATCATGCAAATGATGTACTCGGACAATTACGTGCGCCGCGACGGGCGGTGGTACTTTGCGCGTCGCCTGCCGCTCTATTGGTACGCGACCGACCTCAACAAGCCGCCGATCGGCGACCGGAAGATGCGCTGGCCCGGGACCGAATGGACCGAGGGCAACTTCCACAAGCTGTTCCCCAGCTTCGACGAGTTCTGGGCACGCAAGGGCGACCACGGCGGCCCGGTGGCCGAGCCGGCCCCGTTCGACAGGTTCATCGAGACCATGCGGCGTGGCAAGGATGCGCCGAAGGTCAGGATCCGGGCAGAGTGACGCCTCCCCCGAAAACCATGGCGCGCGGCCCTTGGGCCCTGCGCGAAGAAGCGCCGATCCCGCCGTCCCATCGAGACATTCGCCTATGGGGACTTGAGATCGACGCCCCGCTCATCCTTTCGGAGCCTGAAGGGCACGACTGGGACGAGGAAGCGGACATGGTGGTGGTCGGCCTCGGTGGTGCGGGTGTGGCTGCAGCGCTGCAGGGCCTTGAAAGCGACCTGTCGGTCATCGCGCTCGATCGGTTCGATGGCGGTGGCTCTTCGGCCGCCAATGGCGGCGTCTACTACGCAGGCGGCGGGACATCGATCCAGCGCGAAGCGGGTGTCAGCGACGATCCGGCACGCATGGAAGACTACCTGCGCCACGAGGTTGGCGATGTCGTCAGCGCCGAGACGTTGCGCGACTTCTGCGAAAGCAGCGCAGAAACTCTCGACTGGCTGCGGCATCACGGCGCGCCGTTCGAAGCCAGCTACTGGCCGAAGAAGACCTCCTATCCGCCGTTGGACAAGTACCTCTATCACCCGGACAGCAGCCTTGCCGGACCGTTTCGCGACATGACCCCGCCCGCCCCGCGCGGCCATCGCACTGTTCGCCGTAACGGCGGCAAACCCTGGGGCCTGGGTACCGGAATCTGGGAGCCGCTGAAGCAGGCCGCGCTCGATCTCGGGCTTGTCATGCGCACTCATGCAGAAGCCCGTCAACTCGCGCTTGATTCAGACGGAAGGGTGATCGGCGTGCGCGTGGAATGCCTCCTCGATCCGGAGATCCGCAAGAAACATTCGCGCCATGTCGCCGCCGCGAACAAATGGATGTCGATGCTCTCGCCCACCTTTCCGGGGGCACGCATCACCTTTGCCATGGGCTACCGCCGTCTCGCCAAGGCGCGGGCGCTGGAAGCGCAGAACCGCGCGAGCGCATGGATCCGTGCACGTCGCGGCGTGGTCCTCAGCGCCGGCGGGTTCATCTGCAATCCCGAGATGGTTCGCCACTTCGCACCCGATTACGCCAATGGCCTGCCCAACGGCACGCTCGGAGACAATGGCAGCGGCATCATGCTGGGCGTTTCTGCCGGAGGCCGAACCGCACTGATGGAGCGGGTATCGGCCTGGCGCTTCCTGTCTCCGCCGCAGGCCTGGGGGCAGGCCATGCTGGTCGACGGCAAGGGGGAACGGTTCTGCAATGAGACCTGGTACGGCGCGCGTATCGGTGACGAGATGGTCGAGCGCCATGGCGGACGCGGCTATATCGTGATGGACCGCAAGCTATATCGGCAATCGCTGCGGGATGCCTTCGGCGAAGGCGTTCTGGGCTTCCAGCGCGACATCACGCTCGTCAACGTCCTGTTCGCGGCAATCAAGGGCCAGACGGCCCGGGAACTGGCCGAGAAGCTCGACTGCGACCCGGAGATTCTTGCCGCTTCCCTGGCGACCTACAATCGCTCCGCACGCGGTGAAGAGCCCGACCCCTTCCACAAGAGCCCCGACGAAATGGCCGTGTTGGAACATGGGCCTTTCTACGCGATCGACGCTTCGGTCGACGCGCGCATGTTCCCCATCGCCTGCATGACGGTTGGCGGTCTTGCCGTCGACGAAACCACCGGTGCCGTGTGCGCCCGCGACGGTCAGGGCACCGTTCCCGGCCTTTACGCCGCCGGGCGCAATGCCGTGGGGATCTGCTCTAACCTTTACGTCAGCGGCCTGTCCTATGCCGACTGTATCTATTCGGGCCGTCGAGCGGCACGCGCCATGGCAGGGCCATGAGAATCGCTGCCGCCACTCACGCATCCTCGCCTCGCGGCTCTCCGAAGATCCCGGGACGAGCGTCTTGCCCATTGAGGATACCATCATGACTGTGAAATGCATCGCCCTGCTCAAACGCCGTACGGCCATGAGCACCGGGGCCTTCGTCGCGTACTACGAGACGCAACACGCGCCGCTTATCGCGTCGCTGTTTCCGGAGATCAGGGATTACCGGCGCAATTACCTCATTACCGAAGGGGCGTTCATCTTTCCGGCTGCCGCCGCGCCGGACTTCGATGTCGTGACCCAGATCACGTTCGACGATCGCAGTGCCTATGATCGCTTCATCGAGCGTGCGGCCCTGCCTGATATCGCGCTGCGCATCGCCGAGGACGAGGAAAACCTGTTCGACCGCGAGATGACACGCATGTTCCTGGTCGACCAGCGGGCCTCTTCCCTCCCTGTTTCGGCCGATGCCATGCCCTCACTCCCGGAACTGCGCGAACTGATCGACGAACGCGCAATACGTCGTGGCCTTGCCCGCTTTGCCCGAATCCTCGACACGAAAGACTGGCCCGCATTGGGCGAGGTCTTCGCGGACGATCTCACCTTCGATTACGGGCAGGGTGGGGAGCGCTCCGGAATGGCCGCACTGGTCGACAACATGTCCCGATATCTCGACCGTTGCGGTGGAACGCAGCACCTGCTGGGCAGCATCTGGGTAGACATCGCCGGCGACACGGCGCTGAGCCGCAGTTACGTGCAGGCGCGCCACCAGCGGGCCGACACTCCAGCCGGAGCGATATTCGATTCCAATGGCGAGTACATCGACCACTGGGAGCGGCGGCAGGAGGGTTGGCGGATCGTGCGCCGCGATGCCTTGTGGCAGGCGCATACCGGAGATCCTGCCATTATCGCCGCCGGAAAGGACGATCTGGGTTAGCGCGCAATGGCGC